>JASHPV010000085.1 GCA_030037875.1 Thermoplasmata archaeon | reverse complement strand
GTCATAGACCCATCCTTCGGCGTGGAGCCGGTCCTCGAGGCGCTCGACGACCGGCGACTCAAGGTAGCCTACATCCTGAACACCCATAGTCACCAAGATCACTGGGCCGGGAACGCTGATGTGAAGGAGCGAACCGGGGCCAAGGTGGTCGCGCATCGGCTCGCGCCGCTGGGCCAGGATATCTCCGTCGACGACGGGGATACGGTCGACGCCGGACGTCTCCGCTTCCAGGTGATGTACACCCCCGGCCACAACCTCGACAGCGTGCTCTACATCTTCGACGGACATGTCGCCACCGGCGACACGCTCTTCGTCGACGGATGTGGGCGCACTGACCTACCGGGAGGGGATTCGGGGACCCTTTACGACAGCCTGTTCTCGAAGGTCGTCCGGCTCCGCGACGCGACCGTGGTACTACCGGGGCACGATTACGGCCCCACACCTACCTCTACGATTGGTCGCGAGAAAACCCACAGCGAAGTGCTCAAGCCTCGCACCAAAGCCGAATTCATCCGTTGGATGAGGGAGTAGGGGGTTTCCGATGCCCCCGATTCCCCAGGCCGAAAAGAGGACGCTACAAGCGGTCGGCGCCCGCCGATCCGGAGGGAGCTCGCCGAGTCGTTCGGAGCTCGTGCAAACCCTCCGTCGCTTCGCCGCGGAGGGCGACGGGATCGTAGCCCTCTTCGACGCGCGAGCCATTGCGGGGGAGCGCCATCTACTGTCGGCCTGGGCCCACATGGGACGGACCCGGGCTCGGGGCGAATCGCGCCTCAGGGATCGGGGCGCTGAACTCGCCCTTTACGTCGCCGGTGACGACCAGCTCCCCCGCGCACTGGCCAAGGTCGGAGTCTCCGACGATTCGACGGAGTTCGTCCTCCTCGTGGAACGACCCCGAGAACTAGAGCCCGTGCTTCGGACCTTCGGCCTGACCCGGGATGACTCGGTCTATCCTCGACCGCCCACGGAAAGTACTCTGGAACGACTCGGTGTATCGGAGCCCGAGCGGAACGCCGTGCCGCCATCCGCGTGGGAAGGGCTCGTGCTGGAACGGGTGGCCCTGCTCGAACTGTCCTCGGCCCACGCCGCCGAACCGACGCAAAAACCTTAGGAAGGAGACCCGCTGGTTCACGCCGGTCCGGCGGCCCGCGTGCAGGTGTAATCTAATGGTAGGATTTCAGCCTTCCAAGCTGAAGACCCGGGTTCGATTCGACCGGGCCTCCGGCCCGTCGCGAGATTCCCGGCACCTGCATGCCCCAGGGTGCCTCCCCGCCGGACCCCGCCGGGATTCTCTCCCAAGCTCATCATTATCAGAATAGACCCGGCTACCGGCCGGAAGAGCGGGATGCTGAGGTAGCCTAGCCCGGTAAGGCGCCAGTCTTGAAAACTGGTGGCGTTTCCGCCTCGGGAGTTCAAATCTCCCCCTCAGCGCTTCCACCACTCGACGTCTCCGGTCCGGGGTCGCCCACATCCGTCCCGGAGCCGTCCCGAAGCCTCCCGGCCTTTCTGGCGTAGCATGGTGCGCTTCAGAACCTTTTTAGACCAAAATTTACAAAAACTTGGATCGAGCTGCGATGGCGACTGTTCTAGACGACCTGAAGGACCTTCCCCTGGGCGCCCATGCCGTGAGCTTTCACTCCTCTCGCCAGGAGGCGGCTCGCAACGCCGTGTCCTTCCTTGCCGGGGCACCGGAGGGACAGGCCGCCACGTATTGGGTTCCCGACTCCGAACGCGCGGACTACTACCGTCTCTGGCTGGCCCGGGAAGCCCCGTCGCAGGTAGGCTGTGTCGCTATCCTGCCCCACGAACAGGTGACCGAGGTCGACGGGAAGCTCCGTCCGGTTCAGGAGGTTCTCGAGTTCGTCGGCCGTCACCCGGAAGGGGTCACCGCGTGCGGTGAGACGATCAGTCACTACTGGAAGCCACAGAACATTCCGGAGCACATGGAATACGAGGCGTGGTTCGACCGACTCCCGCGGGACGCGTCCCGGTTCCTATGTCCGTATGACCTGCGAACCGTTCCTCCCGACCAAGCGCCGCTGGTGATGCGCGAGCTGACGGCCCACCACTCTCACGTGGTTCTATCGAGCTCTTCCGAACCGGGGGCTCGCTTGCTCCAGCTGTTCATCTTTCCCACTGTCGAGGAGATACCGGAGCCCGTCGAAGGAACCCTCGGCTGGGCCCTGAAGCGGGACCTCGTAGAGATCCTCCGACCCGTCCGAGAGCTCTCCCTTACAACGGGCGGCGAACGGGTGGTCGCGGACTGGGGCCAGCGAACGACCATCGACTGGTGATCCGGGGAATTCGGCGGCGGCCTCCGTCGGCCGGCTTTGGGGTCGAGCGGCCCGTTCGGTTACCCGCGCGCCTCCAGCGTGTCGGGGTCATGCGATCCTACTGATAGGTCCCTGGGGAGCCGTTCTCCGTCTGATAATTTCCGGGCAGTATTCGACCAAATCGTAAAGAACTCCCGCCCCGCTCGGCCGTTCTCCCATGGTCGAGAGCGCGCCGTCGACGCCGATGATGGAGCAGTACGAGGCGGTTCGGGCGCGCTACCCAGGCCATCTCGTGCTGTTCCGGGTCGGGGATTTCTTCGAGACGTACGGCGAGGATGCCAAGCTCCTTTCTCGGGAGCTCGAGCTGGTACTGACGGCCCGTGCGCCCGACAGCAAGGGAGACCGAATTCCGATGGCGGGCGTGCCCCACCACGCGGTCGAAACGTACCTCGGTCGTCTGGTTCGGCGGGGCTACAAAGTCGCGCTGTGCGACCAGGTCGAGGACCCCAAGTTGGCCAAGGGCCTCGTGCGTCGGGAGGTCACCCGGGTCGTCACTCCCGGGACGATCCTTGACGAGCGGATTCTCCCGGGGCCGGACCATAACTTCCTCGCGGCGGTCCACCGACCCCAGCACGGACCCGGGGGATTCGCCGCGGTCGACATCACCACGGGCGAGCTGTTCAGCGGCCCGACCCCCGTAGCGGGTCTCGAAGGGTTCGCCGAGGCGCTTGCCGCTTTCGATCCCCGGGAGATCCTCGTCCGAGCCGAAGAGGGGGGAGAGGAGTTGGAGCGATGGCTGCACCGGGAATATCCACGGGCCCGTATCGAGACACTGCCTCTTCTCGCCCCGCCGGAAGACCTGCCCGAGGCGTTCCGCGGTGAGGGGGGGTCGCTCGCCGAGGGCTCAGCCCGGCTGGCCTTGGCAACGTATCTGCATTCGACACAGCCCAATGTCCTCCGGTTTGTCGAGCGGGTGACCCCGGGGAACCTCGCATCGCGCCTGCGATTGGACTCGAAGAGCCTTCGGCACCTCGAGATCTCCCAGCCGATGGATCCAGATTCGCCCGGAGCTCCGACGCTGCTGGAGATCCTCGACGAGACCGTCACCTCTTCCGGCCGGCGAACGCTCGCCTTCTGGCTTCGCAACCCTCTTTCCGATGTCGAAGCGATCCGTCGGCGGCAGGAC
>JASHPV010000084.1 GCA_030037875.1 Thermoplasmata archaeon | reverse complement strand
GGTGGTCGAACCGGTGGCCGTCGCCGCCTAACGGGACGCCAGCAATTGGCGGACGAGCGTCACCGCTCCGGCTGCATCCCCGGATGTGCCATCGGACCGGATCTCCTGTGCGTACACCGAGGTTACGGGGGCTCCTCCGACGATGAACCGCCCTCGAGCCCGGAGGCCTCGGGCTTCGGCCGCCACCAGGATTTCCCTGAGTCGGGGCATCGAGGTCGTCATCAAGGCGGAGATTCCCACGACGTCCGCCGTTGTTTCGGCGAACTTGGTCAGGATCGTGTCCGCGGATTGGTTCACCCCTATGTCGACAACTTCGAACCCGTTCGCGGTCAAGAGCGCGCCCACGAGGTTCTTCCCGATCTCATGAATATCGTCCTGAACGGTGGCTAACAGGACCCGCTTCCGATCCCCTCGCTCGGCCCCACGGATCAGGTGGGGTTGGAGTACGGCCACACCGGCCCGCATCGTCTCGGCCGCCATGACCAGCTCGGGTAGAAACAGCTCACCCGCGCCGAACCTCTCCCCGACATCCCGGATCCCGGCGGCCAGGCCCTTCTCGATGGCATCTACCGGTGCGATGCCGTGGTCCAACGCCTCCTGGGCCAGACGTTCGACCCCATCGAGGTCGTACTCGAGCACGGCCTTCTGGAGACGCTCAATGTACCCGTTGGACGAGTCTGTCCTGGTCGCAGCCGCCATCCGCCCTCGCTCGTCGGTCGGGGTTAGATTAGGTGGGTCAACGGCGGTTGACCTAACGTTCCCCCATCGTCGACGCTCCGGGAACACTCAGGGGACCTTCGTCTCCGGTGCTTCGGTCAAGGATCCATTCGCCGCGGACTTTCCGAATGCTTCCAGCAACCCGACTGGCGCGGGAAGTGGGCCCGGCGGCCGGTACTCCGACGGCGGCCGTCCTCGGATACGGACGACCTTCTCCGCTACCGCGCCGCAGTAGCCGCACTCGTCACAGCTCCGACTCTCACAGTCCGTCGCGGCGATATGACGTAGGAAACCGGGCGGGAACGCGTCATTTTCAATGACGACGTCGTCCATCCCGGCGAACGCTTCGCGAAGAGGTCCGACGACGGTCGGGGACACGCCCTGGGCGGCGAGCGTGGCGAGCGCCTTCGAGGGGGCCTTGATCTGGACGAAGCTAAGGATATCGAGGAGATTTCCGTGGTACTTCCGGTCGGTGTAGGCCCGGGCGGCGTGGTCCAGCCACTCCGTCGTTCGATTCCGACCGGAGATCTTGAACCGGTAGACCCCCGCTTCCTCGTAGGTCGAGAGGTCCTCGGGGCGCACCCAGATCGAAGAGATCAGCTGACGAGGGTCCCGTACGACTTCCAGACCACACTCGAGGATCGGGAACTCGAACCAGAGAAGGTCTCCCCCCGGTTGCGAGCAGAGAGAGCTCGTATTGAGGTGATGGGCTCGATACGGGCACTCGCGAATGCAGGTCTGGTTCGTCAGCACCTCGACGCGAGCGCCGGCCCGAACCAGCCCCCGAATGAGCGGGAAATTTCGGTTGCCTTCCTCCAGAATAATGGTGTCGGCGCCGAGTCGGAGAAAATACTCCGCCTGGCTGACCGACCGGATCCGCGCGAAGGAGGATACCGAGATGGGGATGCTCGGGTGGGCCCGATGGATCGCTTGCACCAGGGCGGGGATGGCCACGACGAAACCGTCGACTCCTAGGTCGAGCAGTTCTCCCACCTCGCGTTGGAAGGCGTCGAGATAGCCCGAACCGTACTCTTTGAGACCCAGGTCGTTGCTGTTCAAGGTGGCATAGAACTCGCGTCCTTGGCGGTGAATCGCCTTCAAGTGACGACGGAAACCGTCACGGTCGATTTCGGGGAGGATGTACGGCGGACGTCCGGCCCCGGTGAGCGAAACCGGGAAGCCCGCAAAGAAGGACCGTACCGGCAGGTCCGAGACGCGCTCGACCAAGGTATCGTCAAAGTTCGTTCCCAGTACGAGCTCCATTACCGGCGGCAGGACGCCCGGTCCCCCATCAGCGTGACCCCTTACCGGTGCGGCACAAGGGGCTTCGACCCTCCCACTCTACACGACTTGATGATGGCGGAAGGTCCCGAACCGGAATCCTTGGCCCAGCTGCGCCATGAGATCGAATGCGTAGACCGGTCGATCGTGTTCCTGCTCGCCGCTCGGCTCGACGCCGCGCAGCGCGCCATTCGAGTACGCGCCGCACGGAACGGCCGAGTATCGGATCCGGAGCAAGAACGCCGAGTCCTCCGGCGCGGCCAGAAATGGGCCCACGAGCTAGGATTGCCCCAGAAACTCATTGACAACCTCTTCCGGTCGCTTCTCGAGGAGGGAAAGACCCGTTACCAGACGGGGGAGAAGCCGCGGGCTACGCCGCTCGTCACCGTTTTGCTGGCGGCGCCGGTCGGTACCGCCACGGATCGAGGGCTGTATGCACGGCCGCCACTCTCCCCCGTAGCGCCGCCCCGATGGCTTCGCACTAGTCCGTCGTAAAATTTCTAACGTCGCGACCCGACCGACCCCCGGCGCACGGGCCACCTCTCCCAGGGAACCCCGTCGCGGACTGCTTCTCTCGTCGTGTCAGAGTGGTCTCGGAACGATACGGTTCCGGGCCCGGCCGGATCCTCTAGCCCGGCCGAATGGGTCGAGGTCCATGCGAAGGATCCGGTTGCAACTGACCTTGCAGCGACTAGTCGCAGAACGCGGCGGACCAGGCTCGATCGGTCGTCAAGGAATGGCGAGCCGTCGCCCGTCAACCTCTACCCGAACTCCAACGTTCGTGACGGTTCCGCCGAACTTCGACCGGTTCTTCCCGCCGGGCAGGAAGGCGTTGTTCCCCACCCCAATCGTGACGGCCCCCGCCTCCCGGTCCTCCAGCTGCGGCGTGTTGTGGAGCTTGGGGTTGAGGCCGAAGGCCACGTAGCCGGGTCGATCACGACCCTTGCCACCGGTCCGATACGGTTTATCGAAAACGTCGCGTCCCGTCTTGAACCGGTAGCCCACCAAGCGGCCCTTGTGGAAGGTCAGTACACCGCCCGTGGCCAGCGAGGTCTCCGTGTAGGTCGACCGATTGGCCCGGAACGTGCCTTCCGCCACGGATTCGTCGACGGCAACCCGGATGACCCCCGCCGGAAGAATGGTCAGCAATCGAAACGGCATCTTCTGATCTTCCTTAGTGATCCGGCCGTACTCGGCCGCTGTTTTTCGGTGGGCGAGCCCAAGAGTCAGGTCCGTGCCATGGTCATCGTAGAAGCGAATTCGCCGTCCTCGGCCTAGGGCTCGGCGGATGGGAGCGCCGATGGCCTCCAAGCGCTGGGGATCTACCTGCGTTGCGTTGATGAGCTGGTCGGTCCACTTGGTCTGGTTGACGCCGTAGACCTTGGCGAGGTTTGGAAACGGCCTGCCGACATCCAAGCGTGCGCCCCGAACTCCCGCTTTCTTCGCCGTCTTGTACCAAGCTGAATTCCACGCGAACAGCTTAGGCGCGCGGTCCCCGAGTGATTCCATGCGGATCCGGTCCGGGGCGTTCCACATGTGGATGTAGACGTTCGTCTTGCCCAGCGCGGCCCATTCGTGCGTCGGTGCCGCCCCGAGTATCGCGTCCTCGCGCGACTCCACCGAATCCCAAAAGGTGTCGTTATCCTGGTAGAAGATGAGAGGGTACGCTTTCAGTCGCCGGGTCTCCCGGGCCAAGGCGACGGCCCACGGCAGCGTGTGGGGCCACCCTTCGATGATCACGTTGTCGCCGGGTTTAACCCGGAGATTCTGTGTCAGCACGGCGCGGGCGAACTTCTTGTCGCGACTTGTTCGGGACGATGCAGCCATGACCGCTCAAGCGGCCCCCCTTATTTACTCCCGACCGCCCGCAACGGGGCCCGGCGCCTACTGCTCACCGGCGGGTCGTCGGTTTCTGTGTATCTAGGC
>JASHPV010000083.1 GCA_030037875.1 Thermoplasmata archaeon | reverse complement strand
AACCAACTCGCCGACATGACTCAATCCATCGCTCGCGAGTTTGGGCTCCATCCTGTGATCGAGCATCCTCCCGACCCGCGTGTGGAGGCGGAGGAACACTACTACAATCCCATCCACGAAGAGCTCCCGAAGCGGGGATATCGCAGAACCCGAGAACTGAACGACGTACTGCGAGAGCTCTTCCGCGACCTCCTCCGCTTCCGCCGACGGCTAGAGTCCAAACGAAACGTTGTCCTACCGAGGGTAAATTGGCGAGAGGCGGACAACAGGCCCCACCTGTCCGCTCCTGACCAACTCCACCCCGAAGCGCCGACCGGTCCGTCGGGTTCGAAACCTTCCTCGAGCCCCTCCCAGGTCTAGTGACCGGCCATGCGAGGCATCCTTACCCTCGCTGGCGAGGGAACCCGGATGCTTCCGTGGTCCCGCGGCCTCCGGAAGGAATTCCTCCCGCTCTATGACCGGGGCCAGAACGGACTGCCGGTCCTGAAGCCGATCGCCCACCGGGTACTGGAGACCTTCGTCGGGGCGGGCATCACCGACATTGTCCTAGTGGTACAACCGCGCGACTTGGCGTTTGTCCAGAATTACTTCACCATCGACCGTGAATTCTTGGCGCGCCACTCGCACCACGTCGACCGGCTGCGAGAAACCCGCGAGTTCTACCGTACCCTCGGACAGCTTCGACTCCGGTTCGCGGTGCAGGCCGAGCCGCGCGGTTTTGGGGATGCGGTGCTCATGGCCGAACCATACGTGGGTCACCATCCGTTCGTGCTGCACGCCAGCGATGCGATACTGGTCGAGGATCACCCCGGGCGAATCCCCCGGGCCATGGCCGACCTTCGGGAGCAGGACGACCTCGACGCCGTTTTGCTTGTCCGCCGAGTGAAGCATCCGACCCGGTACGGAGTGGTCGAAGGCTCGAGCTCGGGACGCTTCCGGGGCCTCCGGCGTCTGACCGTGGTCGGAATGGAGGAGAAACCCGCTCGCCCCAGGTCGAACTGGGCCGCGGCAGCCGTCTACGCGTTCTCCCCCCGCTTGTTCGAAGCCCTTCGGGCCATCGCCCGAGGAAATCCTCCCGAACTTGAGGTCACTACCGGGGTAGCCCGGATGATCTCGGAAGGAGGTCGGGTAGCGGCGCTCGTACTCGACAGCCCCAGTGATTGGCGGTCCGTCGGTTCTCCTGAAGGCTATCTGACGACGCTCCGACGCACTTACAGGGAAGCTGAGCGACCGCCCAATCGGCGTGCGTAGGCGCCTTGGTTGCCCGAGGCGCGCACCGCGACGGGCTAGTCCGGCGGTCCGGGATTAGCGGAGCGTTCCCTCGAGGGTCTACGCAGAGCTTGTACCCGCTTCGGCCGATAACATCGACCGAATTCCTTCATCGAGGCTCCAACGGCACCGGACCCCAAGGGTCTTCTCGGTCGTCCGTCGGTCGATGGAGAACTCGGGTTGGAGAAGTTCGATGCTTCCTCGTGGATTCGGTACCGTGGTGAGCTTGAGCCCGGGTTCCGCCGGGTGGAGCCCCTGCCAGATCGTCCGGAACTTCTCCGCCACGTCCCGCACGGAGGCGGATTCGCCGCTCGCCACGTTGAACGTTTGGACCCCCGATGTCCGCGAACGGTCCAAGAGATACCGGACCACCGCGACCCAGTGTGCGACAACATCATCGAGATGGATGAAGTCCCGCTTCTGGGTCCCCGGTGCAAAGACACGGAGCGCGCCGGCCCGGGCTTGCTCCACGAACAGGTTGAGAACGTTACCCTTGGCGATCGTTCGCGGCCCCACCCGGTAGCTTCCGTAGACGTTGCTCATGCGCAGGATCGCACCGGGCGTATCACCGGTGTCCAGCGTGGACCGAACGAGAGCCTCCCCGGTCGCCTTCTGGGCAGCGTAGGCATGCGTGGGATGGGTCGGGGTCGACTCGGTGATCGGCAGTTTCTTCGGGATCCCGACGACCGCGAAACTGCTCGCGAACGCCATGGGGATTCCTTTCTCCCGACACTGCCGAACAAGACGCTCCGTTTCTTGCACGTTGACCCGAAGGCTCCGCACCGGATCCTCGGCGCAGCGCACCACTCCGCTCACCGCGGCGAGATGCAGGACCACATCGCTCCCCTGCAGGACGTGGAGGCCCTCTTCCGAACCGAAGTCGAGCTTCTCGATGGGATGTTCAGGATGAACGGCTGTCACCGGGCCGGAGCCATCATCAACCAGGAGCAGCCGATACCCCGCGTCCGACAGGGCCGGGACCAAACGGCCCCCGATGTAACCGCTGGCCCCGGTCACTGCCACGGTCGTCATCGGAGGACGGCCTCGTAGATCGATAGCAATCGTTCCATGTGCCGTTCCTCCGTGAATTCCTGCCGAACGTACTCCTGGCCCTTCTTGGCCCGTTGGACAGCCTCGTCGTAGTGGTCGCGAACGTGCTCGATCGACTCCGCTAGTTGCGCGGGATGAAATCCGGGCGGCAACAAGAATCCGAATCGTCCGCCGTCGAGTATCTCCCGCAAGCCCCCGTTGTCGGAGGCGATGACCGGTATGGCCCGGGCCAACGCTTCCACCGCGACCAATGGGAGGTTCTCGTAGCTGCGCGACGGGATGACCAAGACATCGATGCCGGAGTACCAACGATCCTTCTCCTCTCCCGACACGCGACCCCGCAGAATGATCCCCGGGCCGCTCGGTACGTGCCGCGGGCCTGCCCCCGCGATATCCAGCGATATCCCGCCGTTCAATCGTCGATGCAGCTCGGTCCACGCATGCAGAAGTTCCGGCAGTCCCTTTGCCGTTTCGAGGCGGCCGATATAGCCGATGCGGAAGGGCGAGGTTAACGGGCCGTGACTCGGCGCATTATCCGGTTGCTGGATGAACGATCGGACCATCTCGGTCGGCCTATACCCATGCGCGTCGAGATAGGACTTGTTGGCGTAGCTCGGGCAGATGAACGCTCGGACTTTGGGCACGACCTTTCGGTCAAACAGGCCCCGCCAAGGAAAGTAGAGGATTCGCTCGACCAACGGAGGCTTTTCAATAGGAAAGTCCGGGTCGGACCCGTGAACGGTCATCACAAATGGCACGGCCGTTTGGTCGGCAAAACGGGCGATGGCCGGCAATGCCGTGAACGCGTTGTGAAGGTGAACGATGTCTGGACGGAATTCCTGGGCGTGGAAGTTGATCCATTCGGCATCGCCGGCCCAGCCCGCCGCACGGCGCAAAACTCTCGGAAGGCCAAACGGGGGCACGGGCCGGTAGAACGTGGCGGCGCTAGGATCGTCGAGCTGCACGGTATGGGCGCTGAGGAATAGGTTCCGTGCTTCGTGGCCCCGAGACCGGAGGGCTCGGTTGGTCTCGACAATGTACTGCTCGGCTCCTCCCAAATGGGGGCCCTCCAGAGTGTTGATGCGGAGAATCCTCATGCTGTGCTTCCCTCGCGAAGGGCGAAGTTTCCGTTTTTCCCGACTGCGCCATTCGGCGTCTTCGGAATCTGAAGCGCTCTTACGAGTGTGGGTAGACCATCCACATCGGGCGGGAGGGTATGCCGCACCGTTTCCGACGTAAGAGTACGAAGGGAGGGAACGGCGGCGTACGAGGCTCTATCGCCCGACGCCCGATATTTGAAATCGACGCCGCGGTCCAGAAGCCAGTCGCCCCACTCCCGGGGGTTCAGCCTCGAGAACCGGAACTGTATTCGGGCCAGTCGAGACTGGAAGGTATTGGTTGCGATGATCGGACGACCGGCCCGCTTGGCAAACTCGATGGACCCGGAGGCTGTCGGCTGATTCGTGTGGGCGAAAACGACGTGGGAACATCCACTCAAATCTCGTACGATCTCCTCGGCCGTGAAGTAGCCGGTTTTGATCTCGCAGTGCGCGCCGCCTTTGCGTTGGGCTTCTTCCACGGTCTCGTTGTATTGACTGATTCCGTCCGTCGTTTCTGTATTCCGACTCGCCAAGAGAAGCGTCGGCACTCCTAGCCGACGCGCCAACCGAACGATTCGGAGCAATCCCTTGTGTTTGGCCGCATACCCGAACCAGCCCAAACGTACCTCCCCAGTGTACGGAACAACGATCCGGGGAACGTCGAGGTATGCCGACAGTGGCATGATCGAATACCGCTGGACACCGTCATAGCGGGCGAATTCATCCGAGCGGTACAGCAGGGTCGCTCTCTGGGACAGATTCATCCGGTCCTTTTCGGAGAACTGGGAAAGATGATCGTGGACCTCGACCAGGACTTTTTTCGTCTGACCGAGTCGCTGGACGTCCAGAAGCAATCGAGACCCCAAAGGGAGATTTTTTTGGTACTCGATGAGGACCGTGTCGGACTCCGCCGCCTCCGGTGCTTGGACTACCTCCGACGAGATGTGGAACTCGCTGTCCAACCGGGACCGGAGGTGACTTACATATTCGGCGATCCCCCCACCGGCCGTGGAGTAGGTGAGGATCGAGACGTCCTTCATCCTGAGAGCTCCGGTCGGAAGTTGTTCTTGAGCCGATTGCTAGAACCGAACGGTCGGTCGTGGACCGTAGTTGGACTTCCGTCGTTCTCGGGACCCCGGCGCAGCCCCTTTCCGCCGCATGGCTGAGAGCCAGCTATGACGCCCTTCGAATTATCCACCGAACCGTTGGGGTGGGAAGATATCAAAGCGCATCCACTGCCTAAGCCGTCGAGCCTTGCTCAGTTCGCAGCGCGCGCTTAAGGTCGCGGTATGAAGATCTCGGTGGTCATTACCGCGGACTTACGGACACGATTCATCCGGGAGGCCGTCCAGTCCGTCATCAATCAAACGATGCCCCGCTCGGACTATGAAATCGTGGTGGTCAAGCGCTTCGACGACCCGGAGCTGGACCAGTTCCTGCGGGCTCAAGGATGCGTGGTGGTTCCCTGCGGCGACGTCGTGCTGGGTGCCAAACACGAACTGGCAGCCCCGCGCGTCCGGGGGGACGTGGTCTGTATCCTCGAAGATGACGACCGGTTCCTTCCCGAGAAGCTCGAGCGGGTCTGGGAAGCTTTCTCGCGGGACCTGACCCGGGTCGTCTACTTCCACAACCCCTTCACCGTGATCGACGAAACGGGTCGCCCGGCACCGGCGCTCATGCTCCCATGGATGCGGGCGGGAATGAGCCATGCTGGAAACATTTCGCTTCGCGGATACCCGGAGGGCATTCGAGACCTGAAGCGGATCCGATACCCGATCGAGTACAACCTG
>JASHPV010000082.1 GCA_030037875.1 Thermoplasmata archaeon | reverse complement strand
GCCGCCGCCCGCGCGGGATCCACCATCATTCCACAGACAGGGTCCTTGAACCTCTCGACCATAGTCCTCTACACAATCAACCGAAGGTCGATTAGACCTCGTCGCCCGATTCGCCCCCTTTCGCGCCGGGGATCGCAGCCGTCCGTCACGCTCCCGGACGGGCGAAGTCTCCCTAGATTGAACCGCCTCGGGGAGTTTCTGCGGTCGCTACAGGGTCTCCAGAGACGGCCCCGCCCCCCTCCCTTCACGGTCAGAAGGGCTACTTCCGGACCGGCCCCTGCCCTGGGGGTCCGCCGGGGTAGAGGGCCGAAATCGTTCTCCAAAGCGATGCTCCGCCCCCGCGAGCTCCTCGCGGCGCCGGGCGGACAGAGAGGACCGGTCGAACTGCCTTCCCCATTCTATTATAGGGCCGTCGGCTCGACGGAATGGAACCATGCCCGAGGGGTTGGAGAGCCTCCGATTCGGCAGCGAACTCGTAAAACGCGGTTTCGCCCGGATGCAGCAGGGAGGCGTCATCATGGACGTCACCACCGCCGACCAGGCGGCCATCGCCGAAGAGGTAGGGGCGGTCGCCGTGATGGCCCTCGAGCGCGTCCCGGCGGACATCCGAGCCGAGGGCGGAGTAGCCCGGATGGCCGACCCCCGGAAGATCAAGGAGATCCAGGACCGCGTTTCGATCCCGGTGATGGCGAAGTGCCGGATCGGGCACACGGTCGAGGCCCAAATCCTTCAGGCTCTCGAGGTGGACATGATCGACGAGTCGGAGGTGCTCACTCCCGCCGACCCGTTCCATCACGTGGCGAAGAAGGAATTCACGATCCCGTTCGTTTGCGGGGCCCGGAACCTGGGCGAGGCGCTCCGTCGTATCGACGAGGGAGCGGCGATGATCCGGACGAAGGGTGAGGCGGGTACTGGCAACGTGATCGAGGCCGTCCGGCACATCCGGACCGTCAACGACGAGGTCAAGGCCGCCAAGAAGATGGCTCGGAAGGAGCTCCAGGCGTGGGCCGCGCAGGAACGGGTCCCCGTCGAACTTCTCGACGAAGTACGCAAACTGGGACGTCTTCCCGTGGTCAACTTCGCCGCGGGCGGGATCGCCACGCCGGCCGACGCCGCGCTTTGCCGACTGCTCGGCGTCGACGGCGTGTTTGTCGGGAGCGGGATTTTCAAGGCCGAGCACCCGGCGAAGGTGGGTCGAGCGATCGTGGAAGCCTCGATGCACTTCGACGATGCCAAGCTGCTGGCGCAGGTCTCGGCCGGTCTTGGACAGGCCATGAAGGGCGTCGACATCGCGTCGATTCCGCCGGGCGAAATGCTGCAGACCCGCGAGTCGGGACCGTCGCGCTCCCCGACGACCCCCGCGTAGGCACCCTGCCGACCGGCCGATGGGAGTAAACCCCCGTCAGGCTCCTCCGAGACCGTGCGCATCGTCCAGGTAACTCCCTTTTTCTATCCCCACGCGGGGGGCGTGGAGTCCCACGTCCGGTCGCTGGCGGGCGAATTCGTCCGACTCGGCCACGAAGTCACCGTCGTAACCTCTCGGCACGACCCGTCGCTACCGCTGGAGGAGCCGTTCGAGGGGTACCGGGTCGTGCGAGCAAAGACCTGGGGGGTCCTCTACAATACGCCGATCGCGCCGGCAACCCGGCGCCTGGTTGCCTCAGTATCCGGCGATGTCTTTCACCTTCATTTCCCCCCGCCCTTGACCTCCTATTTCGCGGTCCGGGGGCTGGACCGGAGCAACGTTCCAAGATGTCTCACGTACCATTGCGACCTCTACCTCGAGGGCGTAGTGGGGTCCGTTCTGACCGGGCTGTATTCTGCCCTGTTCCTACCTCCGACCTTGAACCGAGTGGACCGGGTCATCACCCACACCCGGAGTTACGCCACGACATCGCGGGCCCTTCGCGGGCGCTCAACGGAGATCGTTCCATCGGCCGTGGATGTCCGACGATTCCGGCCCGACCTCGACGGGTCGGTGATTCGGAAGCGCCTGGGGCTGCAAGGCCAGCGGGTCTTGGCGTTCACCGGACGGCTAGTCACGCACAAGGGGGTCGACGTGATTCTTCGGGCCCTGCGGGAACTTCCCACCGACGTATCGTTGATAGTCGTAGGACACGGCCCGCGCCTCGAGGAGCTTCAGAGTCTGGCCCGTCGACTGGGCGTGGGACCTCGGGCCCGGTTCTGCACCGACGTCTCGGACGACGAGCTCCCGTTCTACCTGCGCGCTGCCGACCTCTTCGTCTTCCCGTCCGAGAACCGGCTCGAAGGCTTCGGTCTGGCCGTGGCAGAGGCGATGGCCTCGGGCCTACCCGTCATCATTGCCGACATGCCCGGCGTTCGCGAGGTCATCGAACCGGGGAAGGAGGGGCTTCTGACCGAGCCGCTGATCTCCGGGGACCTCGTCGCGCGCATCGAGGAGCTCCTGGATGACCCGGCCCGCCGAGCCGCGATGGGAGCCGCGGCCCGAAAGCGAGCCGAGGAGCGGTACAGCCTCGAGATCGTGGCCCGGCAGCTGCTCACGGTGTACGAAGGCCTGCGCGCAACTGGTTGATCTGACCCGCCAGGCGTTCCGCCTCTGCGCGAGCTGCCCGGGCCCAGTCCGGGCCCCGGGAGGCGTAGAGGATGCTTCGGGACGAGTTGATGATCAGGGCTCGGCCTCGAGCGTCCACGCCTTCCCGAACCGTGGTCGAGAGGGCTCCGCCCTGGGCTCCCACACCGGGTACGAGGATCGGAAATTCATTGCCGAGCAGCTGCCGCGCTACCCGGACCGCGTCCGCATAGGTCGCTCCGACCACGACTCCGCCGTTGTGGTGTTTCTGCGACATGCGCTTCACTTCGGTGACGACCGCCTGCCAGAGAGGGCCTCGGGGAGTAGGTATCTCCTGGAAATCCGGGGCCCCCGGGTTCGACGAATGCGCGACCACGAAGAATCCGTGCAGAGGATCCTCCATGAACGGCTCGAGCGTTTCCCACCCGAGCCACGGGGTGAGCGTGACGGCATCGAAGCCGAGCTCGTTGAAGGCCGCGTGATTGTAGAAACGCATGATGTTGCCGATGTCGTTGGCCTTCATGTCCAGTATCCGGAGCCGGGTCGGTCCGATCTTCTTCGTGAGGCGCGCCAGTAGCTCCAGTCCGCCGGACCCGAGGCTCAGGTAGCAGCCGAGCTGCATCTTGTAGGCCGCGGCAAACGGGAAGGTCGACCGGATGATCCCATCGAGGAATCTCCTCGTCGCGGTGAGCTTCGAGACGGAACGGAACCCTCGAGGGTACTGGGCGGGGTCCGGGTCCAGACCTACGCACAGCAGGGAGTTTCGGGCTTTCAGGATCTTGTCGACGCGAGCCTGGAAGGACTTGGTCATCTGACCCTCTTGGCATCGCGCGAAGGAAAAGCCTTGCGTCCCGTTTCGCCGATTCGCCAGATTTCGCCGGATGCCGTTAAGGGATGGCGGTTCCTCGTGCGCGGAGAGAACCATGCCCACCTTCGACCGTTCGGAGGAACTTCCCGAGGTCCGCCTGAGGGACCTTCGCGCCGGACTCCCGCCCGTTCACGTCCTCGGACGAATCCTCACGGTCTCGAGGAAGGAAATCACCGGTAAAAACGACGGGCGTCGGCACGCGGTCCTGAGCGGGCTGCTGAGCGATGGAACGGCCACCGTCCGATTCACTTGGTGGGATCCTCCCACCGAGGGTGTCGACCGGGGCACCGTTCTTCGTGCGGTGAACGCCCAAGTGCGAGAGTTCCGGGAGCGACCCGAGCTGTCGTTCGGGTGGTCGACCCGGATCCAGCCGGCGAGCGACCTGGAACTTCCTTCGCCCGACACGGCGGGCCTCCCCCTGAAGGAGGTGGCGGAGCTCAAGCCCAGGACCGAGGCGTTCCGGCTAGAAGTGCGGGTCGTCGACGTCTCCGTACGGAGTGTCACGGTGGGGGAGGAGCGCCGGGAGGTTCATTCCGGACACCTGGCAGACGGCTCGGGTGCGATCCCATTCACGTCGTGGGTGGATTTCCGCCTCAAGCCCGGTGACACGGTACGCATCGCGGGCGGCTACGTGCGGCTTTTCCGTGGAGTACCGGAGGTCACGCTGGACGAACGGAGCCACGTGGAGGGTATCGCTTCCGATC
>JASHPV010000081.1 GCA_030037875.1 Thermoplasmata archaeon | reverse complement strand
GAAACGAGGTTTCCGGGGCACGCCGTCCAGGCCGGAAGGGGAAGCCAAGGGAGCAGGAGCACCGCTGCCCGCGGAACCGACGCGGGAGCCCTATCACCTGGGCGATGAGGAGGCATACCGGGACCCCAAAGCCGCTACGCTGCTCTTTACGATCGGCGACAAGGACCAAACGGACGCCGATTTCCAAAAGCAGATCGCGGCCCGCTTCGGAACGAAGCAGAACTTCCGTTCCGCATGGGACGAGGCGGTGCGGATCGTCGATGGTTTCGACCGCGAGACCCTTGAATCACGTCGTCGATTCTTCGATGAGGTCTACAGGCCGCGCCGGGACGAGCTGTCCGAGGCGTGGAGCCGAGCGTACTCCTCCGCGTCTCCGGCCGAGAAGGACTAGCGCCGCATCAACAGCCCGACCTGGACCGCGACCCAACCCCGCGGTGCGCCGACACGTCAAGCGAAGTGGTGGATGGTCGTACAATTTTCAACGAATGGGTGGCACGCACCGGCGCGATGGGCCGGGACGGATTCGAACCGCCGATCTCCGCGTTGTAAGCGCGGCATCCTCACCGCTAGACGACCGGCCCTGGACGACCAGACGACGCCGCCATCATGGAGATGTCGGTGGGACCCCCCGTGGCTCCGACCCCGTCGTATGACTCCGGTGCCGTACCTTAACGGCCAGGCCACGGGGCAGCTCGGTCATCAACGCACCTGAGAGAACCGACTCGCCCACTCCGAGGAGGGTCCCCGACCGTACCAGAACGACGGCGTCACCGGGAGAAATCGCCGGATCGGCGGCGCGCACTCCGGGGGCGAACAGGTCGCCCGTCAGGGTCACCCCTGGATCGACCTCGACGCAGAGCGCGCCCGCCGGCAGGATTCGGAAACCTCCCGCGACGGTCAGCTGGAACAGTCCCCGCTCTTCCGCCCAGGTAGCCAGGTCCTTTCCCTGCCCATCGGTCAATCGTTGAGCCCAGGGCCGGCCCTCCAACCTGGTCGGCGGGGCGAACAACAATTCGCCCGCGCGTGGCCCAAACTGGAACCGAGCGAGCGCCTCGAGACCCTCCTTTGCCGCCACGAGCGGTCCGAGGGATGGGGGATCGGGACCGAGGTCGCTCGCGAGCAGAGCGGCGTGGAGCCCCTGTATTGCGACCGGGCTTGTGGTGTGATCGTCGGTAAGGGTCCAGCGGGGATGAAGCCGCTCCGGCAGTGCCCCGCCAAGGAAAGCGTACTCTCCGGGGTCGAGATGGGCTATCACCTGGGTATACGCCCCCCGCGTGAGCAGGGTTTCCAGGGAACGCAGCACGGCGGAGCGTTCGTCTTCCTCCCACTCCCCGGTCACCGGAATGTCGTAGTGCCGGGCCGGGTACACATCCTCGAGCTCTCGGGGGACCAATCCCAGCGGCGAGGAGACCGAGACGACGTGGAGGAGCGGTGCGTGAGGCCAGTTCTCCCACGCCCGGGCGAACCTTCGATGGCTTCGAGAGTTCCGATACGGTTTCGTCCGCGAGCAGGGCACGAGGAGCAGGACTCGCTTCGAGGGGGGTGGGCGGTACCGTTCGATGAGACGTGAGAGGAAACGCACCACTTCCGGGCGTCGGCGGGATTCGCGCAGCACGTAGGTCCGCTGCGCTCGGGAGACGACCGGTGTCCTCGCCTGCAGCAGCCCGGCCATCAAGCGATCGGCATAGCGGAGCAATTCCGCGACCGCCGGTTCCGCCGTCAAGCGTGCCTCCACGAGCTCTCGGAGGCGGCCGTCTCGCACGGCCAGCCGAACCTCCGCCATCTCCCGGGCGAAGGTGGCCTCGGTGTGCTCCTCGAGAGAACCCGAGGGGTCGGCCTGGCAGCTGGGGCACTTGCAGGCGCGCTCGCCCCGGGCGGACTCCGCCCGCACCGATCCCAAGGACGCGTCGAAGTACGTGCCGTGGGCCGCCGACCAGAGTCCCTCCGTCGTATCGACCAAGTCGATCCCGAGCCACGCCAACAGGCCGAGCCGATGCGGAAGAGCCAGCCGGGGAGTCCAAAGCAACGGGTATCCCCCGAGCCGGGTCCGAATGTCGATGAGGGCGTGAACGAATGGTTTTCCATCCTGCCAGAGAGCCCGGGCGTTCCCCAGCACGACCATTTCTGGCCGTTCCTCGCCGAGCGCCGTCCACTCAGGGTCGGCGAGGGGCCAATGGAGGTAGGCCACCCCAGGGTACGCGACCTGCCATAGTCCGGGCGAACCCGAGATCTCGGGTGTCGGAACCGGGAATCGCAACGACAGTTGGGCCTCGCCGCGACGGAGCGAGAGCTCCCGGTGGCCCACCGGAAGATCCGCACCCCGGAAGAGCTCGAGCCGGGACTCTCCCACGGAGCGGGTGCCGGCCGGCGGTTCCGTGCGACTCCAGATGATCTCGGGGGTCTCGAAATGAAGCGGACCAACCCGGCCCGATCCGCGCAGCAGCGCTCCGGCCCCGACCGTCATCCCGCGGGTCAGAGAGCCTCGGCCGTCCGGCGACGGCCCCGCGGTCGCCGGCGCCTGGCCTGAGGACGACTCAGTCGCCGCCACGTCCGGTGGTGGGTTTCCGGGTTCGTCGGCTAGGGGCATTGTCCGAAGGGAAGAACGCGCCCCACGACGCGATGAGGGCCTCTCGCCGTTCTGCCCCGGCTTCCGATCGGCCGCGTTTACCGATGAGCGGGTCGTGCGTCTCTCGTACCTCGTGGAGGAAGGCGGCCGGGTTCTCACTGGCCCGTTCGAATCCATACAGGATCAGTTGGCGCAGGAAACTCGAGCGGCCCCGCCAGCCAATCCGCCGTCGGACAATCGGATTGAGGTGGCGCTTGGCGAGTCGCCAGACCTCGTTGGTGGTCTTGTAGTCCCGCGCCGAGAGGCCGATCATTACCTGCGGCATACGGACCCGCCAGCCGGTTACAGGATATGGGGTTATGGCCCGAATTCGCGCGATGTGGCGCTAAACTGCTGTGTTCCGACGGCCGGACCGACGAGGAAATGACGCCAACCCTAGAGCGGCAATCCCGGGAACGCTAGGCTCACGACGACCCCGGCCAGAAACATTAGCGCGAACACGAAATGTCGCTGGAACGGAACGGCCACTCGATCCAGATGCCGTGGAAGAGTAAGGTCGGAGTACGCCATGACTCCCACCATTCCAGCCAGTGCTACCCAGAAGGGAAGGTCGTAGTGCTCCAAAACACCGAAGAGTGCGAACAACAGGAGCGCCGCGGCGTGGAGCGCCCCGACGAGCACGAGGCTTCTCCGAACTCCCAGGCGACGCGGGAGGGAGTAGAGACCGAGGTTCCGATCCGTCGATAGGTCGCCGAGACTGTGGATCGTTTCGAAGGCGGTCCCCCAGGCCAGGAGGGCGAAGACGGCCACGATGGCAACGCCCGGGAGGGTCCCGGTCACGGCGATGAAGACCCCCGCGGGCACTACGGCCTGCACCAGGCCAAGGAATACCGTCGTGTACGACGTGTACCGCTTCGTGTAACTGTATCCGAGCACGAGGGCCAAGGCCACCGGGGCGAGTTCGAGCGAGAGGCGATTCAGAAGCGCGGCGCATACGACGAGAACCGCGGCGCTCACGACGGTCACTGCGATCGCGAATCCGGGGGATAGTCGTCCAGTCACGAGGGCGCGGTTCTGGGTCCGGGGATTGAGGGCGTCCTGCTTACGGTCCGTCCATCGGTTGAAGGCGTGTCCGGCGTTGCGCGCGGCGACGAGCGCGATGATCACCAGCACGACGGTCTGCCAGCGGGGGAGACCATGGGCCGCCGCCAGAAGGAACGCCAAGCCGAAGGGGAGGTTGAGGCCGATGGTCTGGATTTCGAGGAATCGCCCCAGTTCGCGCGCCCAACCGGACGGCGGAGTCGGCGGAGCGCTCACGGGGGCCGAGCGTCGCGGAGGAACGATAGCGCCGGGACCCGCGCCACGAGTTGGTCAATGCGAGCCACCACGCTCGGGTCCATCCGGATCTCCTCGGGCCACGGACGGGGGAAGTTTTCGTCCGGCCGCTTCCGGGTCGCATCGATTCCAATCTTGCCACCCAGATTGGGGACCGGGTTGGAGATCGACAGCTGGTCAACCGGGCCGTGGACCAACTCCAGGTCTCGCTCGGGGTCCGCCTGGAGCCCTACCCGGTACAGGACCTCCGACAGGTCGTGCACGTTCACGTCCTCGTCGACCACGATCACGTACCGAGTGAACATCATCTGGCCGAGCCCCCAGAGCGCGTGCATCACTTTGCGCGCGTGGTACGGGTAGGCCTTCCGGATCGAAACGACCGCCACGTTGATGAACAGGCCCTCGGAGGGCAGGTTCATGTCCACCAACTCCGGAAGCACCAGTCGGATGATCGGGAGGAACAGCCGTTCCACCGCCTTGCCGAGGACCGAATCCTCGGTCGGGGGCTTGCCGGTAACCGTGCCCAGGTAGACCGGATTCCGGCGGCGCGTCACGTGGGTCACGTGGAACACTGGGAACGGTTCCGGCGCGGAGTAGTACCCGGTGTGGTCGCCGAACGGTCCTTCCACGCGACGTTCCGCGGGGTCTACGTAGCCTTCCAACACAATCTCTGCCTGGGCCGGCACTTCGAGAGGGATGGTGCGGCAGGAGACGAGCTCGAGAGGTTCTTCCCGCAAGAACCCCGCGAAGACGAAGTTCGAGATTCCCTCCGGAACCGGGGCAAGGCCGGCAAGAACGGTGGCCGGATCGGCCCCGATGGCCGCGGCCACCGGCATCGGCTCTCCCCGGGCGCACCACTTCCGGTAGTTGTTGGCGCCCACCCGATGAATCTGGAAGTGCATCCCCAGCGAGTCGGGCCCGTACTGCTGCAGCCGGTAGATCCCCGTGTGGCTCTCGCCCGTTTCGGGGTCCTTCGTGACGACGATGGGGAACGTGATCGTCCGGCCTCCGTCACCCGGCCAGCATCGGAGGATCGGTAGTGAGTCGAGGTCCACCTGGTCCGTCTCGACCTCCTGGCAGGGAGCGCTGCTCACCCGCTTCGGAGCCAGGGAGCGCAGAGTGTCCAGCGTCTGCAGGGTGCCACTGAGGTCCTTCAACGCGCCCATCACCCCCGCCGGGGGCCGGAGTCGCACGAGGCGGGCGATCCGCTCCATCGGGGCGTCTAGGGAATCCGCCCCCAGGGCGCGGGCGATCCGCCGGGAAGCGCCGAGGACGTTCATCGCGACGGGCATCGAGCTTCCAGTGACGTTCTCGAACAGCAGTGCCGGCCCGTCCTTCCGGATCACCCGTTGGGTGATCTCGGTGATCTCGAGGTCCCGGCTGACCGGATCCCGGACGCGAACGAGATCCCCCCGCGACTCGAGGTCCGTGAGGAAATCGGCCAGGGCGCGGTAGGCCATAGGAGTCCGCTCAGCCCGACGCGTTATTTAACAGACGGTCGGCGAAGACGAAGGCAAGAAGGTTCATATGAGAACCCCACCGATGGCCGGCCGTTTCCATGAAGACGATCTCGCTCGAGTTCAAGACCGAGGATCTCGAGGCGATCGGCCTCATTCCTCACGGATTCTTTTCGCGCTACGAGGAGGTCGAGCTCCTCGAGACGCTGCGGCTCGAACGGGGGTGGCGACTCCAGCTGCTCCGAGTGCGGCGAAGGGGACCGCTGCGGACGGCCGCCGAGCTGGCCCGGGAATCCCAACGGATCCGCCGACTGTACGGCCTCGAAAGCTTCGAGCTCGTGGAACGGCGGCCGAGGACACGGGACTACATCCTCCTCGTCCGTCAACGAAACCCCGCGGAGATCGCGCGTCTCTTCACGGTCGCGGGCGGAGAGATCACCCCCGTCGCCCCTTTTCGGGCCGACCCCTCTCGGACGGTCGCCTCGTTCTACGGGGAGGACGTGGCGCTACGTCGGGTGATCTCGCGCCTGACGCGCGAGGGCATGCCGTTCCAAGTGCTCCGGACCTCGGGGCGGCCCTACTGGGGGCCGGCCGGTTCCGAGGACCTGACGGAGCGCCAGCGGAGCATCGTCTCGCGAGCCTGGGCGTTGGGATACTATGGCATCCCTCGTCGGATCTCCCTCACGCGACTCGCCCGGCTCACGGGTCAGAGTCCGCCCGCGCTCAGCAAAATGCTCCGCCGGGCGGAGGGCCGCCTGGTGGCGAGGTTCCTCGCCTCCAGCGAGGCCCCCCGCTCCATGGGACCCGAGCCTGTGCCCGACTCCTGACCGCCGAGCGGACGCGTCTCAATCGAGCGGTCGGAGCGCCCGCCGGACGAGCACGAGGGCGATTCCGATGAGCACGGCGGCCCAGGCGAACAGCCCGAGCAGGTAGATCCCCGGTCCGTAGGGGTAGACCGAGGAGCCGAACAGGGTCTCCCGAAGCACGTTGACGGCGAGGGAGACCGGGTTGTACTGGGAAACGTTCTGCAACCAGTGAGGCATAGCGCCCCACGGATACAGCGCGTCGGAGGTGAGCAGGACCGGCAGGTTCAGCAGGTTCACCGCGGCGAAGTACATCTGCGGATTTTCTATCAGGATCCCGAACGTGAGGAACAGCGTCGCGAACATCACCGAGAGCAGGAGGATGGCCGCGAGGATCTCGAGAGCTCCCAGCACCCCCACCGAAGCGGTGACCTCGAGACCGGTCAGGCCGGGAATGTGCTTGAACAGCAGGGCGAGGCCGAGCACGAAGAAGGCGAGGGCGATCGGCTGGGCCGAGCCGGCGATCAGCCGGGAACCGAAGACCGCCGCCGACGGGGCGGGCGTACCCCGGACGCGCTTGAAGATCCCGAACAGCTTGTCGAAGATCACGTTCGCGCCGATGAACAGGGTGGCGGTCACGGCCACGAAGCCGACCATCCCGGCGGCGAAGTACGAGTAGTAGTTGGGAGCCCCCCGGAAGTACGCGGCGAGGATCGCCACTTTCTGGGCGGCCGTGAAGTCGCCGAACTCCGTCGGGTTGATGTTGAACCCTTGCCCGAACAGCAGCAAGTAGAGCAGGGGGAGCAAGAGCGCGGTGAAGATCGCTTGGGGGTTCCGGCCGAGCTTCAGGAACTCCCGTCGCGTCAAGGAGGCCAGTTCCCGCAGCATCAGCGTCGCCCTCCGAACCGGTTCTGAACCCGCTGGACCATGACGGCCCGGTCCGTGGCGGTGGGGGCGTCCTCGTCTCGGAACTCACGACCCGTGAACTCCAGGAAGACCTCGTCGAGGCTGGGCCGCTTCACCGTTACGCCGGTGACGCCGGCGCCGGCTTTGTCGCAGGCCTCCACGGCCAGCGGCACGAACGGTTCCCCGTTGGCGCACTTCACTCGGTAGGACCCGTCCTGCTTCTGGACCGTGTGGACGCCGATGAGCGTACTGAGCACGTTGGTCACGTCGGGCGCACCGGCGGTCGTTTTGATCGTGACGATATCGCCGCCCAGTCGGTCCTTGAGCTCGTTCGGGGAACCGGTCGCGACGATCTTTCCATGGTCGATGATCGCGAGCCGGTCGCACATCGTGTCCGCCTCGTCCAGGTAGTGCGTGGTGACGAACACCGTGAGGCCCTCCTCCTTCCGGAGCTGTTGAATGAATCCCCAGAACCCGTTCCGGCCCTGAGGGTCCAGGCCGAGCGTCGGCTCATCGAGGAAGAGGATCTTCGGATCGTGGACCAGGCCGACGGCCAGTTCGAGCCGCCGGCGCATCCCCCCGGAATAGGTCTTGGCCAGCCGGTCGGCCGCGTCGGCGATCTGCATCCGCTCGACCAACTCGTCGGCGCGTTTGCGTCCCTCCGCCCGGGGCATTCCGTAGCAACCGGCCGCGACCTGGATGTTCTCACGGCCTGTGAGGTCCCCATCCGCCGTCGATTCTTGGAAGATCACCCCGATCCTACGCTTGACCGCTTCCGGTTCCTTACCGACCTCCAGGCCATCGACGACGGCCCGGCCCTGGGTCGGGCGGAGGCCGGCCGAGAGCATCGAGACCGTGGTGGTCTTCCCCGCCCCATTGGGTCCGAGGAAGCCAAAGATCTCGCCCGGCCGTACGTCGAAGGAAACGTCGTCGACGGCCCGTATCTTCCCGTTGAAGACCTTCACCAGATTCTCGGCGTGGATCGCCTGCGTGGGTTGCATGGATCTTCTCCTAGTTCCTCAGTTTTCGAAGTCGGTCGGCGACCGCGTCCAGGTCGGACTGAATCGGGCCCGTCGCGGTGGGCTGCGTGCGCCGGAGGTCTTCAAGGTACGCGGTGAGTCCCGAAAGCTCCTGCACGATCTCCTGCGGGGTCCGGGGTCCGCCTCCCATCCTCCAGGCGCGGGTCCAGAAATCCGAGTCCGGGCTGCTGACCAGCTCGTAGCGGCTGTCCGGCCGCTTGCGGATCGTCCCGTCCTTGACCATCTCCTCGAGCAGCGGATAGACCGATCCGGGCGAGGGTCGCCACCATCCGTGCGTCATGACCTCCATGTCCTCCATGATCTCGGCTCCGTTCCGCGGTTGCCGGTTCAGGATCATGATGACCCATCCCCGGAGCCCTCTCTTTCTCCTTCCCCACATGGCTCGTTATTCCGATATCGGAATTCCGATTCAAATATTTGTAGTTGGCGCACCGCCGGAGAGCACGGTCGGTGTGCAACCTCCGCCGGTCGGGGGTGGCTCGGTTCGGTTCAGGGCCTTCCGTACGTGCCCATGAAGGTGGCGGCCTCTATGGACTTGGCCCGAGCCGCCGCCTCGGCCTCCTTGGCCGTGAGCCCCGGAGCAGCTCCCAGCGGTTCACGGAGCGCGTAGAGCCGGAAGATGTACCGGTGCGGCATTCCGGGGGGCGGCGAGGGGCCTCCGTAGCCGTACTTCTTCCAACTGTTGCGTCCCTGCCGGCTCCCATCCGGGAGAGATGCATCGGTCGGGAGCCCTTCGGAGAGTCCCTTCGCAGTTCCGGGGATGTCGTAGATGACCCAGTGGACCCAGGTTCCCACCGGGGCGTCGGGGTCGTCGCAGATCAAGGCGAACGCCCTGGTTCCTATGGGGATCCCTTCAAAGAGCAGAGGAGGCGAGACATCGGCTCCGTCAGCCGTATGCTTCTTCGGAATGGTCTCTCCGTTCTTCCAGTGCGGCGAGCTTACCCTGAGCACCATCGCTTCCTCTCGACCCCGCTTATGTTGGGTGTGGTCTAGGCGGGATCCCAAGTCTCAAGGCCTGGGGCAAATGAACCGTTCGGTCGACCTCAAACCATCTGGCCCGCCCGCACGGTTTGTCATTGACCGCGAGCGAAGTAGGCGACGTCGACACTAGGGGTGTCGCTCGGGAGCGGCGGCGCAGGGGAGTATTCGAGCGGCCGGCGTTTCCCTCATGGAGCCCCAATCCACGGCTTTGCGAAAAAACCCAGTCCTAGAGAGAAACCGCACGGTTGCACAGAAGGCCCCCTATGCGGTAACTTTCGGAGCTTCGCGCTCGGGGCCGATTATGGCTCCGGGATTAGAGTTGCCCCAGCATTTCGGTGAGCAGCCTCCGTTCAGCCTTCCTCACATGGGCCGAGAATGTCGACTTGACCAGGTTGAGCTTCGAAGCCAGTTCCTCGGCCGAAATCCGTCGTGGGACGTCGTAGTACCCGAAGCGGTACGCGGTGATCAGAACTCGTCGCTGCTTGTCCGTCAGGCGCGCTATGGGCCAGTTAGGAAGGAGTTTCGCGTCTCCGAGCGACACGACCCTGTACCTGACCAGTGATTGTTTCGAGAGGCGAGCGAGGAGGGTGAGAAGTTGTCTAATCTGCGACGAGCTACCGATGTAGGCAACCCGGAGTCTGCCGGCCTTGTACTCGAACGGGCTGGCAACGTAGGGTAACCGTCCCCGTCGCTTGAGACGGCCTGGCTCGGTCCGCGCACTGGATTTGACGAAATACGTCGAGACAGTGTCGGATTCCTCGTCCAGGAGTTCTGTCTCAAACTTGAAGCCCTCAATCTCCGCTGGGCGAAAGATTTCCTCAAATCGGTACTTGCGGTCCTTGAACTTGATTCGGATGATGCCGGAGAGCTCACCGGGGGCGATCCTGAGGACGCGGAGGGTCTCAAGCAACTCTACGTTCTCCAGCAGGTTGGTCACGAGTGTAGGTGTTCTCTGACCACTGGCCCGCACTTCTTCCAACGAAACCTCTACGACGAGCCTGCGCAGTCGGCCGTCAGCTACCTTCTTCGCCAAGTTGCTGTGCCCTCCTTTTCGGTCCCCTTTTGCACCGCAGCGAACTTGTTCGCCTACAGACGTATCAGTAGAAGTGATTTCCCCCGCACCGTATGGCGGCGAAACCTCCGACCACCGATCAACTGAAGGAAACGGCTCGGGAGTACCTGCAGATTATCGATTCGGGGCGGTTCGATGAGCTGGAAGCAATCCTTTCAGAGAAGATAGTCTACCGGACGATCGGGCCATCCATCGTGGGACCCTCCAAACTGATCCAGTACTACAAAGACACCAGAGTGGCGGGGCGCGGGTCGCATCAGGTGACGGGGATCCTCGCGGAGGCCAATCAGGTGGTCGTGTTGCTGCGGATGAAAGCCGAGATGAGAGACGGGACCAAGATGGAGTTTGACGCCGTCGATCTGTTTACGTTCGAGGGCGGTAAGGTCGTTGGCGTACGCACCTACTCCGACCTGCCGCCCGCCGTGCCGAGGCAAGCCTTCGCCTCGTCACGCGAATCCCCTTCATCGGCGACGTGAACAGGCCCCCGATATTCTTGCTCAAGCTCGTCCGCGTCCCGCGTCGGCGTCAATCGGGACTTGACCATCAGTATCCGATGCGATGCCCAGTTTCACCCGAAGAGCTGTCGTTTGGCGTCGGAGACACGGAAACGCCGTGACCGCTGGCCCTCGGCCTTTTCCCGCGTACCAGCGGCACGATGAGGGTGACACTGATCGCCACCATGTACGATGGGAAAGCAACTGACGGAAAATTCCATGTCGTCACCGCGGTGAAGGCAGAGAGTCCGCTTACCAACCCACCCAGGTACGCGAATATCGTCTCGGTCTGTGGACTCCGCCACTCCTTGACAATGGTCGGCACCGTTCCCAGGGCACTGGTTCCAATGGAGAGGCCTATTGCGAGCGATGGGTCCGAGGTGACGGCCCAGACGGCTAGCGCGAGAAAGGCGCAGGCACCGCAGGCATAGTCGAGAGGGCCCAGCTTCCAGTATGCATTCCGGTTCGCGAAGGAAGCGACGAAGACGAGAAGCGCCCCAAATCCCGCGATAAATGTCGGTAGCGCCGCCCACCTGACGCCGGCTTCCCACGAAGCTCCGAAGGAGGTGAGCGGAGCAACGGACCAGACGAGCCAAGAGACCCTGTTCGGCTTTGTGCCACGGAACAGCGTGTCCCGCAGATAGACCATAAAGCCGGCAAAGCCGACGATCGAGCCCGCGACAACGATCACCGGGAGCATGGGGCCACGCACCGGCCGATGCCGAGCGAGGATGATGTAGCATAGTAGCGAATATGTTCGCCGATGTGCGTATCAACCCCCGACGAATACCGTTGAACGTGGGGCGCTACACATGAGTGACCAGGTCCCGATAAAGGAAGAAAAGCAGGAGCTGATTTTTCGCCACACAGCGGGCCAGGCGAACAGGTTCGGAACCAACTTCGATTCGTACTTCACGCGAGTGATGGGACGAGGTAACTACGGCGGATCGGCGGTGGGGGAGTGCTACGAAACGGCAAGTCGCATCACCGACGGGGACTTTCAGAGCTTTACAACTGCGTGGGGGGTGACCGCGCAGCGCGTGGAGGCGATCGGTTGGGATTGCCTCAAGAAGGGGCACCGAGTGAGCGCCCGTGACGCGTTCCTGCGTGCCACGACCTACTGGGGCGCCACGACGATGTACGGGACGCCCGGCGACCCGCTTCACCGATCATCCTACGAGAGGGAGCGGACATGTTTCCGGGAAGCCGCGAAGCTCTTCGACCCTCCGATCGAGGTTGTGAACATCCCGTACGAGAACGGCAGGACAATGCCCGCCTACTACATTCCAGGGGGACCTGAGGGGGAGAGGAGGCCCACGGTCCTCGTTCTCGGAGGCGGCGACAGCGCACTCGAAGAGCTCTACGGGGTGTCCCCGGCCGGCGCGCACCGTCGGGGGTATAACGCGCTCATGTTCGAAGTTCCCGGACAACGGGCGATGTTCTTCGACTATCCAGACCTGTTCTTTCGGCCCGATGCCGAAGTCCCGATCCGCTACGTCCTGGATTACGTCCTGAAGCGGCCGGAGGTCGATCCGACGAAGATCGCCCTGATCGGCGCCAGTCTTGGCGGATACTTCGCCCCACGGGCCGCCGCCTTCGAGAAGCGCCTGGGCGCGGTTATCGCGCTCCCGCTCTTCAAGGACATTCAGGAGATGTTCATCGAGCTCCTCGGCTTGGACCCAACAAAGCCCTACCCGCGGGATCTAGAGTCACGCGTCGATATGTCCCAGTCGTTTGTGAGATTGTTCGCCCTCAGCGATTTCCGCGCGCGATTCGGATACGCGAACAGAACGTACGCAGAATGGCTCGACTACGCGGGCAAGTTCACGTTGGCCGGACTCGAACCGAAGATAACCTGCCCGTTGCTCATCCTCGCCGGCGCAAGCGAATTCGATCCCGTGAGGATGGAAAAGGAAAAGATCGAGTGGAAGAAGGCGATGAACCATCCCAAGAGCCAGGCGCGAGTCGTAACGGCCGCCGAGGGCGGGGAAGGGCACAGCTTGGTCAACAACCTGCTGCTGAAGAATCAGATAGAGATGGATTGGCTCGATGACGTGTTCGGCGTGACGTCGTAGAGCGCGCTAGCGAAATCGGGCTGCATCACGCAAGGAGGGTTCCGGAGCCCCCCACCTGCTGAGCCCGCCTTGCGCGAAAACCGCAGAACCACTACTGCTGCCAATCCTCGCCCGAGGACCTAGGCGACGCAGCAACCCCGGCCGCCGCACGAAAGCCCATTCCCAGAAATCAGATTCAGGTGAAGACCCGCTTCACGATAAGTTCATATAATTAATGTGGGATACTGTGCCGTCCACACAGCAACATGAGGCTCGATATCGGTCCGGATGGCAAGATCATTGGAACTCGCCGCGTCAGCCCGAACGGCCAGGTAAGTGGCCTGTCGGAGTTCGCCGGGCGCGAGGTGCTGGTGATCCTCCCGGGGACCTCCGAGGCGAGTTCGGCTTCGCCGTGGCCGGGCTCTGAAGAGTTCACCCGGCTGGTGGGCGAGCAGATTCGCCAGGCCTACGACCGCTACCGGGTCCTTCAGGAGACCTACGCGACGCCGTGGGAGGCGACCCGGTCGTTCATGGAGGCCATCTTTGGGGTCCGGGCTCCCGACCTCATGGCCGAAGTGGATCGCTGGGTAAAGAGCCAGGTCCGGTCCGCCTCCGGCCGCCCGCCGGACGGCCCCTCTGACTCCTCCGACGAGCCGTCGGAGGGACGGACCAATCGAAACAGCCGTTCCGACACACCACCGACCGGTTCCTCCGGCAAGAGGCGGCCATGAGCGCTGGGAAGGGGACCGTGGGCCGCGTGGTGGGTCGCCGAGCTCTCGTCACCGGCGGCACGGGTGGAATCGGGTCGAGCATCGTAGAAGGGCTGTCCCAAGAAGGCGCGGACGTGGCGGTGCAATATTACAAGAATCTCACCGAGGCGAACCGGATGGTCGAGATTGTCGTCAAGAACGGGCGACAGGGGGTCGCGGTTCAATCCGACCTACTGGACCTCAAGAGCGTCCTCGCGATGCGGGATGTTCTGCATGAAAAGTTCGGCCAAGTGGACACGCTGATCAACTGTGCCGGAATCAACCGGGACAGTCTCTTCTCCCGGATGACGGACGAGCAATGGGAGGAAGTGATCGGGGTGAACCTGTCGGGAGTCTTTCACTGTTGTCGGGCCTTCGTCGAGGAGATCCTCGCGAGCGGCCACGGTCGGATCATCAACATCTCCAGTGTCATCGGAGAGATGGGAAACATCGGCCAGGTCAATTACGCCGCGAGCAAGAGCGGAATGATCGGCTTCGCCAAGGCGCTCGCCCGGGAGCTCGCCGCGCAGAAGACCACGGTCAACGTGGTCGCCCCGGGGTTCATCGATACGCCCATGGTGCAGAAGATCCCGGACCCCGTGAAGCAGAAGATCCTCAATCAAATCCCCATGAAGCGCTTCGGCACCCCCCGGGAGGTGGCGATGGGCGTGGTCTACCTGGTCTCGTCCGAGGCCGATTACATCACCGGCACGGTTCTCAACATGAACGGAGGAATCTATCTATGAGCGAAATCAGCAGCGCGAACTATCTAGCGAATGTGAACGACGCATGGACGAAAGTCGGCGAAGCGGTAGACCACGCCACGGAGCTCTACCTGAAGGAGCTCGCCGCCTACCTGGATTGGGCCCGAGACTTCCAGCGCGAGCTCCTCTCGCAGAGCGCCCTGACGGCCCACTCGGTCTCTCGATTCGGCGAGAAGCAACTGGCCTTTGCCGCCCGACTCCGCGAGGGCGTACCGGCCTACGGCAGCGTGCCGAAGGGAACGGAGACCGTCGCGGGCATGGTCAAGGCCATTGTCCAGGAGGCCGAACCCAAGGCGTGAATCCCGCCCGCACGATTCGGAACGAACGATTGGAAACATAAAGGAAGGAAAATATGCCGCAAAACAAGAAGAGCCCCCAGCGCCCCAGTGCCTCGAAGCCGAACGCTGTCCCGCCCCCGGAAGCCTCGCCGAAGAGCCCTCCGAGGACATCCCACCGCAACCCGCTCGAGGAGAGTTTCGAGCTCTGGACCCGCTTCGCCCGACAGACCGGTGAGACGGTGACGGAGTACCTTCGGCGGTTCGGAGAGGAACAGCAGAAGAACTACGAATCCTGGGCCACCTCGCTCCGCGACGCCACCCGTCCGATGGCCCACTCCAGGGAAACCGAAGAGGTTCAGGCCCGCTTCCAGGAATGGAACCGCCGCGCCCAAGAGATCGGCGAGCGGGTCCGCGACGCGTTCCTGACGACCTTGGGGCCCCAGAAGGAGCTCATCGACCTCTGGGTCAAGCCGTTTCTCCCGAAGGAGGCGACGAGCGAAGACCGTTCCCGGGAGGCCGTGGAACTGATCCAGAAGCTCTGGACCGGGCTTGCCACGGACGTGTTCCGGAGCCTGTACACGGTCCTCCAACCGGGCCAGGGAGTCGAGGAGCTCATCCGGGTCCAGGAAGCGTCCCTGAAGGAATTCTCGGACTCGTTCCAAAAGCTCACGCAGATCTACTTCACCAGCCCGGCGTTCGTGACGATGTTCGGGAAGACCCTCGACGCGTCCTTGGACTCGCAGAACCTCGCGAAGGAACAGGAGACCTTGTTCAGCCGGATGACCGGCCTACCCTCCCGGCGGGAGATCACCGAACTGAACGAGGCCGTGCGAGACCTATCCGAGAAAGTGACGCGGATGAACTCGGGGCGCGCGTAAGCCACCCTCTCCTACACGAGGAGTCGCGCTTATGCCCGCGACCGAGTACATCGTCCCAGAGATGACGGCCCCGAGGGCGGAAGGCGTCGGCGTCCCACCGAGCCCCCCGCGGCATCGGGGAGGCCCCGCCCGGTTCGCGCCGCTCGCGGAGTTCTCCGAGAAGCTGTGGAAGGCATGGGACCTCGCCGTGCATCCGCCGAAGATCCTGGTCGGCCAGACCCCGAGCGACCCCATCTATACGGAAGGCCGGATGCGCGTCCTGCGTTACCGGCCGATTCCGGGCGTCGAGGGCGGCGACCGCCCTCCCATTCTCCTAGTGTACGCGTTGATCAACAAGCCGTACATCATGGACCTGCAGCCCGGTCTCTCCGTCGTGGAGAGCCTCCTCCGACGAGGGCTCGATGTGTACCTCATCGACTGGGGAACCCCGAATCGCCTCGACAAGGACCTCCGGATCCACGATTACGTCAACGGGTATCTGGACCGCGCCGTCGACGCGGTGCGCGATACCCGCGGGGTCGATCGTCTCCACATCTTGGGCTATTGCATGGGAGGAAGCTTCGCCGCGATGTACGCGGCCCTCCATCCCGAGAAGGTACGGACGCTCGCCCTCATGGCGGCCGGGCTCGATTTCGATACCCGGTCCAGCTTCCTCAACGTCTGGTCCCACGCCCCCGGATTCGACCCGTGGAAGATCGCTCGGACCTACGAGCTGATTCCCCCGGAGTTCTTCAATGACGCCTTCGGGATCCTGGACCCGTTGAGGACGAACTACCTCAAGTTCAAGGATCTCCTCAACCGGATCGACAACGAGTCGTTCGTCGAGAACTTCCTGCGCATGGAAAAGTGGACCAACGACGGGATCCCGATGGCCGGCCCCACCTACGCCGAGTTCATCGACAAGGGATACCAGAAGAATCTGCTGGTGAAGGGAGAGTGGACCCTCGACGGGGACGAGCGGGAGATCGACCTCCGAGCGCTCACCATGCCGATGGCCACGATCGTGGGACTCAAGGACAATCTGGTCCCGCCCGAATCCACCGAGCGCGTACTGGGGCACGTCGGAACCAAGGACGTGAAGCGGTTCGAATTGTCGTCCGGACACATCGGCCTCTCGGTGAGTCGCGCCGCTCACAAGGAGCTGTGGCCGTCGTTTGCCGAGTGGGTTCTGGCCCACAGCGAGCGACGGACGTCCCCCCGGGATTCGAAGCCCTCCCAGCCGAAGAATCGCCGAACGAACCGCCCGTCCCGCCGGGCCAAGTAGCGGGGGGAAACAGTACCATATGGCAAGCGCACGCAGAGTCAGTCCCCGGATGGAAGAAGCCCCGATCGACGTCGTCGAACCGGAACCGGGACCGCTGGTCCTCGTTGAACGCCGCGGACCCGTCGGCATCCTGACGTTGAACAACCCGCCGCTCAACATTCTGACCGCCCGCCTCCTGGAAGAGCTCGCCAGCCGGGTGCTGGAGCTCTCGAGCGACCCTTCGGTTCGCGTCCTGGTGATCGCCGGTGCCGGGGACCGGGCCTTCTCCGGCGGAGCGAACATCAAGGACATGGTCAACATGGACCGGGCCGAAGCGAGGGCCTTCTCCATGAAGGGGCAGGCCGTCGCGAATCTCCTGGAACGCTCTCCGCTGCCCGTGATCGCCGCGGTGCACGGCTTCTGCATGGGGGGCGGGTTCGAGCTGTCCCAGGCCTGCGACTTCATCATCGCGAGCGACGACACGGTCTTCGGCCAGCCCGAGATCAAGATCGGCGTCATTCCGGGCTGGGGCGGTTCCCGGCGTCTCACGCGGGCCATTGGAGTGGTTCGAGCGCGCCGGTTGATCCTGACCGGGGAGAACGTCTCCGCGAAGACGGCGTTGGCGTGGGGCATGCTGGACCGGGTCGTCCGGGAAAGTCGGCTGATGGACGAGGTGATGGCGCTGGCGCAGCAGCTCTTGAGCAAGCCGGCGGTCGCGCTCGCGGCCGCGAAGTACGCCGTGAACCAGGCGGCGGACCCCCACCGGTTGCTGGGGCTCGACTACGAGCGGGAGCTGTGGGGACTCATGTTCGAGACCGACGACCAGAAGGAGGGCATGAAGGCCTTCTTGGAGAAGCGGCCCGCCGAGTTCCCAGATCACCGCGATTGGACGCGTCGCCGACCGGAGTTCCCGTGGGAACGGCCCGGGAATCCCTTGGAGGTGGCCAAGGAGCTGGTCTACGAATCCGAGCGGGACGTTCCGCTCGGGAAGGACATCGCGTCGGGGACCGGTCCCTTCGATATGCGCGCCATGGCCGAAGCGTACCGTGAGGCGGGGCTGCGGGCCTTCCAGGCGTTCTTCGCGCTCATGCGGAATGCGACGGATAGCTACCGATTCTGGGCGCAGGTGGCGCTACAGAATTCCTCTCCGTCACCCTCCGAGCGCGCCCGCTCCGAGGACCACCGGGACACCAAGTCCTGAACCGCGCGCCTCGGGGAGCCCCCGTTCCGGGCACCCCGGGACGCCCTAGGCGGAGGCCTATCCGGTGCGTGCCCCGCCTCGGATGCGCGACAGAGCCTCCCCCGGACCCCCGTGGAGTTATCTGCCCCGTCGGTCCGCATCGGCATGCCTCGCGTTTCCAGATCGAACGTCACTCGCCACCGACGTGCGGGGGGGACGCGCCGGATCCCGATTCACGCGGTTCTCGCCGAGCCCGTGGCGGGCGTCGACCCTCCCCCGCTCCCCTCGAAGGCCACCCTCGGTTCGGCGTGCTTCGACCTCCATGCGGCCGAAGCCGCGACGCTGAAGTTCGGCTCGGTCACGCTGGTGAGGACCGGCCTCCGCCTGCGCGCTCCCCCCGGGACGTTTCTGGAAGTGCGGCCCCGGAGCGGCCTCAGCAGCCGCGGGGTTCTCATGGTCAATGCGCCCGGCACGATCGACCGAGATTATGCCGGGGAAGTGAAGGTCCCGCTGACCTTCCTTTTCCCCGGGGAGTACCAGATCCAGAGCGGGGACCGGATCGGACAAGTACGGGTCGCGAAGGAATACCCTACCCGTTTCGAACCGGGAACGGTTCGGCCGAACACCGATCGACGGGGCGGATTCGGTAGTACCGGCCGCTAACGGCAACCGCCCGCGCGGAGCCTCCCCGGGTCAAGGGGAAGGGAGCTCGTCCAACGTCGATTGAACGGTCGGTCGGGTCGGGGGCGCCAGGGGCCCTTTGCGAGACTGGGCTTCTACCTTCTCGAGCATCTCGTGCATCCGCTGTTCCTTGCGTCGGGCCGACTGGAAGGTTCCCACGTCCCGAGTACCGGCGGTGATGAGGACGATCACTCGACCCGCCCGGAACCGACCCGTTCTCCCCCGACGCTGAATGCTCCGGACCTCGTCGGGCACCGGCTCGTAGAACACCACGAGGTCCGTGGAGGGGATGTCCAAGCCCTCTTCTCCCACCGAGGTTGCAACAAGACAGTTGACCTCCCCACTTCGGAACCGGTCCAGCAGGTCGACCTGCTGTTTCTGCGACAACCCGGTGTCCGTGCCGTGAGTTGCCTGGCCCACAAAACGCGCCGCCCGGACCGGGCTGTCGGGTTGACGGGCGAATCGTTCGACCAAGGTGTCGGCGGTCTGCCGGTAATGCGCGAAGAGGATCACGCGCGCCGACGGATTGCCCTCGAGCTCTTGCGTTACGATCTCCACCGCCTTGGCCAGCTTCGGATGTTCTAGATCCAGGCTCGCAAGCCGGCGCTCGAGCTCGACGATGTCGGGGTCACTCAGGAACGCCCGGTCGGAGGGCCGGACCCGGCCGTTCTTCTTCTCGGCTCGTCCTTCGAGAAACTTTCGAAGCGCCTCGACGCCCTGGGTTTCCGCGAGGATGAGG
>JASHPV010000009.1 GCA_030037875.1 Thermoplasmata archaeon | reverse complement strand
CCGAACGGAACGATACAAGTAGCAACTCTCCTTTCGCGAAGCCGTGCCGGAAGAGGACGATACGGATCGTCCCGCGCACGTCGTGACCCGTCGCGCTCCCCGCCAGGAACCGCTGGGCGTGGACATGGGGAGGATTCTTGCCCTGACCGACGGCGTTTTCGCATTCGCGCTGACTCTTCTCGTTCTGTCGCTCACGGTCCCGGTCATCGTCACCCAAGGGGTTCCCACGGCCGTGGTTTCGGGAAATCTAGGGGTCGCGCTTTGGCAGGCGCGCGGGACCTTCGCGGCCTACGTATTCGTGTTCGTCATGATCGCGATCTGGTGGGTCAGCCACCATCGCGTGTTCCGCTACATCATCCGGTACGACGACGCCCTGGTCTGGATGAACCTGGCTCTGCTGATCGAGATAGCGGTCATGCCGTACGTGTTGAAGGTCTACATCACCTACATTCAGACCCGGGTCGCGACCGACCTGTTTGCGGCGGTCGAGATGGTCACGGGGCTCACGATCGGCCTCATCTGGCTGTACGCCGGTCATGGTCACCGCCTCATCGCGCGGGACTTCCCCGAGCTGGCGGTCAGTTACTTCAACCGTCGCCTGCTTCTCTCTCCTCTCGTTTTCGCCATCTCGATCGGGGTATCGTTCGTGAGCGTGACGGGCGCCGAGATTACGTGGGTGGGAGTGTTCGTCGCCGTGTGGTTTTCCCGCCACGTCTACGCTACGAACGTCCGGCGGGAGAACGCTCCTCGGCCGGGCCTGTGAGGAACCGGGCTCCCTCACCCTTCGTCACGTAGACATGAAGCCGGTCGCAGGTCCCTTGGAAGTATCGTCGTGCGTCGGTTCCGGCGACCTCTCGGAGCCGATCCGCTAGTTCCGTGTCGGAGAGGCCCGGGTCTACGCGGGGGGTGAACATGCAACCGAAGATGAGGAACCGGGCGCCGTCCACGTCCAGGCGCTCGGTTTCTGGCGCCCCACAGAACGGACAGGTCAACACGGTGGTTCGATTCCGACCGAAGCTATGAGCCTGGTGGGAACCAAAAATCGGCGCCTCTTGGTTCAGACCAGCTGGTACCGGCCCGTCCGGTCCTGGAACAAGACTCCGCGGATCCGGAGACGTTCGAGTTGATTCTCCACGTCGCGGGCGGAGGAGGGGACGCCGCGTGCAGCCATGGCGGCGGAGGCCTCCTCCGGGGTGAGTCCACCACCCCGCTCGTGGAACAGCGCCTCCAAGGTCCTCCGCATGCGGGTCGTTCGGCCCCCCTCCGTGCGGTCTAGCACGCGTGCCCAGGGGCCCGACCCCCTCCCGGCCCCGTCCTCCGATCGCTGGACGGCGCGGATGATGGAATCGACCGCCCAGGCGAGGTCGCCTTCTTCGACTTCCACGGCTCCGCGGAGACGGGCCCGCGCAAACGCGGTTTGGACGAGTCGCTCGCGGAATTCTCGACGCTCGATCGTTGTGCTCCAAAATGTCGCTGAAAGGCGACGGGAGATAACCGGCAACGTCTCCAGCGCGCGTCGGAGCCGGGACGTTTCCGTGCGGAGCCATCGGTGCAGTTCCGGGGCATCCGGCGGCTCGGGCGTCCACCAATGGAGACCCCACACGGTCGCTCGAAGGTTGTCAGGCAGCTCGGCCGGTGAGAGAGGGACACGGGTCGCTTCCTCGGCGGATAGCAGCGACGCGGTCTCGCCGGCGGACAACATCGCCTCGAACTCCGAAGCCAACGCGCTTCCGTAGGTGATGACGGAACGGGGCGTTCCATTTGCCGGGGAGGCGGCCGCCAGCGGGGCCGAGATTGGCCGGACTTGGACGGCGAAGGGCCGGGCGACACTGCGGCGCCGGATTTTCGCCCCGGAAACGAGCATCAGTTGCTGATCCGATGCCGACGATCGTCGCAACGGGCTCCCGACCCACTCAGGTACCAGGTCCAGGATTCCCGAGAGAAATTTCCGGTGTCGCGCGAGCGACCAGCCTTCTGCTTCGAAGTGGAGGTTGAGCCCGGCCGGTCGGCCGTGCCAAGGGACAGACCCCACGATCGGCAACAGCAGCGTTTCGGTGTCGAGAGGCGTCAAGCGCCACAACTCGGATAGCTCCGTCACCACGCTTCGGGCCGCGCGCGGCGGGACGCCTCCAAGAATCTCCTCCCAGGAGGCGGGGTGGATGCCGCCTTTCGCTTCGATCAATAACTCCCCGTAGGCCGAATCGGAACCCAGCAGGGCTCGCTTCAAAGGCCGGGACAGCCGCACTAACGCTCCCGCATTGGGGCGCCGAGTCCCGGCGGGGACCGCCGCCAGGTATGTCGGGCTCGAACCGGCGGGCAACGCCGATAGAGCGAACAGTCGACGAGTTTCGGCCGAATCCGTCCAGTGGAGGGGCGGCTCGATCGCGTCGGCGAATCCCACCACGTCCGGCACGGGGTGGCCGTAGGGGGTCCGACGGAGCTCGGCCTCCCATCGAGCGAAGCACAGCCGACGGGCGCGTTCCCAAGGATGCTCGCGGCGGTCGCGGGAGGAACCAGGGGTCGGCACCCGGTTCATCGGCAGGCACCCTCGCAGTCACTGACCGGTCGAGGGTCGAGAGGTCAGTCGATGTATCCGAGGGATTTGAGCCTCTCGCGAAGTTGACGTTCCTCTTCCTCGGAGAACGGCGTCTCGGAGGGCGACTCGGCCAATCGGGCGAGAACGAAGGCGACGAAATCATCGAGCGAGGCGAACGAGGTGTTGTTCAGCTTCCGCTCCAACTGGCGAGCGATGTCCTCGGGGATCCGGATGCTCCGAGAAGGACCCGCGGGCGCGGCAGACGGCGTCATCTCTCCGCCCGGAATGAGGCGCGGCTCAACTTATGTCTTCC
>JASHPV010000080.1 GCA_030037875.1 Thermoplasmata archaeon | reverse complement strand
CGGGGACGGGAGAATATCGATTTTCGTGTGATGGACTGCGGTGCCCTTGAATTTCCCAACGAATCGTTCGACGCGGTCATCAGCAGTTTCGGGTTCCAGATTTTCACCGACCCGGAGAAGGCCGCCCGAGAGGCACTTCGGGTGCTCAAGCCCGGTGGTCGAATCGCGGTGAGCGTCTGGAGCACCGGAGACAAAGTACCGTGGATCCACGCGATCATAGGGCCTATGCTCGAGCACGCCGAACCGGATGAGACCGGCTACATCCCGACTCCGTACGAGACCGGGGGGCCAGGCGAGATGGTCGCGTTTCTAGAGAGCGCGGGCTTCCAGAACGCCATCGAGGAGCGACGGGAATACTCGCTCAAGTTCGACAACGAGGATTCTTACTTACACTCGATCCTGAAGGCAACTCCCATCGGTCATTCGCTCTCCGAAGAACCGGAGGACGTTCAGAGGGAAGTGCTCCGCAAGACCCGAGAGAACCTTGTTCCGTGGAAAACGCCCGAGGGCCTCTCGATACCCGGCGAAGGTGTAATCGTTGTGGCACGCAAGCCAAGCTAAGGCAGCCTGAGACGGTACTCGCGTCAACTCCGGTAACCTGATCCCCCGAGTTACGGGTCAGAGGTCCGGTGTCGTACTCGCGACGTAGGCTCCTATCTGGCAACACTCCATAAATCCGAGGCGTCGGTACACCGGGACGCCCATCTCCGTCGCTACGAGAACCGCGTTGCGGAATCCCGCGCTGCGTCCCTCCTCGCACGCCGCGTACGTCATCGCTGCCCCGATGCCTTGGTGTCGTGCGTCCGGGATTGTTGAAACCCCGTAGATCCCGACCACGCCAGCTTCCAGAAACCGGAGCGAAGTAGCGACGGGGCGGCCCTCGACGCATCCAACGAACAGCTTCATCCTTGGGTCCTCGCGCGGGAGAGGAAAGAGCCTTGGGATTTCTCTAGCTATCTCGGGAGGCGTTTGGAAGTCCCCTTCATTCAAGGTCCGACCAAAGCGTTCGAGGTCCGCCGAGTTTTCAACGGTCGTAATCCGCAGCTCTTTAGGAGCGGGAGGCGGGGTCCTAGGCTGGCTGAGATCCAACGCCATGCCCGGCATGTCACCCTCAGGTACCAACCCTTTCGAAACGAGGGTCCTACCCAGTTCGCTGGAATTTCGACCGGGGAGCGACCACCAAAGAAACGGGATCTTTCGATCCTGGAAGTAGCCTAGAACCTCCTCAACAACTGAGAGCTCTGTCTCGGAGTGAGGCGTCGCTGAAAACGCACCGTTGAACAGTGCATATGGTATACCGGACGAGTAACGAGTCACCCCGTTGTGGGTTGTGCATTCGCCCGCCGGCGGACGACCAAGCTGCGCGAAGAAGGCGCAGTGATTAGCCACCACCGCGCTAGTCAAATCGCGACTGGAATCCGGTTTCGGCATACACCCGGGAATCGGAAAAGGAACCAGTCTATATCAGACGGGTAGCCAGAATCCGCCGCGGAATCGCTACGCGGCCTAGAGACCAAGGTACCGTTTTCCCACCCGATGGCCGATCTCACAAGGCATTTGCTATCGCGGCCGGCTGAGGTTCGAAGGACGCTCAAGTTAGTGACTCGGCGCAACAAGCGTAGTACGCTGGCCCTTCACCTCGGATGTTGAGACTCCCGGAGCAATTCCCTATGAGGGCCATCCTCGGCGACAAGGATGATGTATCCCTTAGCCCTCAACAATCTTCCCGATGGTGTCGACGCAGTGGTTTCGTCGATCCGGAGCCATTTGGATCGTGCTCGGAATCGTCCTTTGCGTCGTCGCGGTGCAAATCGACATTTGGGAAGAACACGACGTTTACACGATCACTCAAACGATTACACTTCCGGCGTTTGCTCTTCTCATACTCGGTTGCTGGCTCGGGGTCGCCGGATATAGACGAATTCTCCGGGGCTCGACAGGTTGGGCCCATGCGGTCGCGCTGGGCGTAGGATTCGCGACGAGTCCTGCGCTCTGGCTGCTGGCCTACGAATGGCAACTCGCTCACGGCGTCTATCCATACCTTCTGGCGTACGACGCGGGAATTCTGTTGTTCGCCGGGGTCGCATTGGCCATCGTCTCGGTCTTCGAGGAACCGCAGATGGACTCGAACGCAGCCGGGACGTTATCGGAAACGGCTGGCCGCCGTCGGTCCTTCATCAGAATCTCTGAAGCCGGGGGAACTGGAATGGTCGTCGCTGCCGTCTGCCTGTACGCGGGGTTCGGTTACTCGCTTAGCTGGTTGAACACGCGGATCATCTCGGTTGATCCCTCCTATGACCTACTTGCGCTGGAGGTGCTGGGCTCAGCTGCTATCCTCTTGGGGCTTGGCTACCGATCAGTGATTGGGACCTGGACGAGGCAGCGCAGGGCGATTGGGCAGTTTGCGGGTTTGGTGGCAGGCGGGACCCTGTTCGCGAGCACGTTCGAAAGTCTGTATCCGGTCGGTCTGTACTTTGAACTGGAATTTCTGGTGTTGAATCTGCTGCGAGTGGCGGGACTTCTCTTAGTGGCTGCCGCGGTCATTCCCTATTCTACGCGATCGAAGCCCTCCAAGGTGGAGGCCGTAGGGTCCCCGCCGGACCCGGCAACTCCCATGCGATTCGGGAATGTGGGCAAGTAACGACCTCCGTACTCTCTCTCTGGCCAGCCGCGATGATC
>JASHPV010000079.1 GCA_030037875.1 Thermoplasmata archaeon | reverse complement strand
GACGTACTCGGCGACGGCCTTTGCCGTCCGCTCGGCCCTCGGATCCCCCGTCGCGACCAACAGCGGCTTTTACCGCAGCGTGAAGGTCGTGGCTCCCGAAGGCTGCCTCGTAAACCCCGTATGGCCCGCCGCCGTCTCGGGCGGCAACGTCGAAACGTCCCAGCGCGTCGCCGACGTCGTGTTCCGGGCCCTTGGCCACGTCTTGCCCAACCGGATTCCTGCCGCCGCGGCGGGGACGATGATGAACGTCATGTCAGGCGGCCGCCGTTCCAACGGGCTGTACTGGGCGTACTACGAGACGATCGGAGGCGGCACGGGAGCCCGGCCCTGGGGAAACGGCGTGTCGGGAGTGCAGACGAACATGACGAACACCTTGAACACACCCATCGAGATCGCCGAGAGGGAGTACCCTCTGTTCTTCACTCGATATGCGATCCGGTCTCGCAGCGGGGGACGAGGAAGATTCTCCGGGGGAGATGGCATCGTGCGAAGCTTCCGGGTGCGGGGCCCCACGATTGTTTCCGTACTCTCCGATAGATTCCTGCGTCGTCCGTGGGGTCTCCTTGGTGGTCGGCCGGGGATGGCGGGAAGAGTCACTGTAATTCGAGGAAATCGGAGGAGGCGGATGCCCAGCAAATTCACTGTCCAGCTCATGCAGGGAGACGAGGTGGTCCTCGAGACTCCTGGTGGCGGAGGCTTTGGAAAGGAGCGCTCAGAACGCCGTGGCCGGGCGGCGCAGCGTCGCCGGTTTCAACCTTCGAGCGCGCCCGTTCGCTCGCGCTAGGGCTGGCCACCTAGGGTTCCGTCCAGCGGGGCAGACGCTTCTCGCGGAAAGCCGCGCGGGCCTCGCGGTTATCCGGGCTGTCCCGAAATGGGTCGGCCAGTTCCTGTTCGAGCCGGAGCCCTTCGGCGAGCGGTAGGGCCAGACCCTGGTGGACCGCCGCGAGGGCCGCTTGGACGACGCGGGGAGGGTGCGCGGCGATCGCCTCTGCCATCGTCTGGGCCTCCCTGCGAAGGCGGGAAACAGGGTACACACGGTTGACCAACCCGACCGCCGCCGCTCGCTTCGAGTCGATCGGGAGACCCGTGAGCATCATCTCCAACGCGATCGCGGGCGGGACGGCCCGCGGGAGTCGTTGCGTTCCCCCCTGTCCCGGAATGATGGCCCATCGGACCTCCGGAAGTCCGAAGGTCGCGTTCGTGCTGGCCAATCGGATGTCGCAGGCCAAAGCCAGCTCAAGCCCACCCCCGAGACAGACCCCGTTCACAGCGGCGATGACCGGCTTTCCGACCTCGAGGTTGCGGGTAAGGCCCCCGATGCCGGGGATACGGTTCCAGACCTCGGTCCGCCGCTCCGCGGGGACACCCTGATAGAATTCGCCCATTCGCTTGAGATCGACGCCGGCGCAGAACGCCCTAGTCCCCGCCCCCGTGAGTACCGCCACTCGGAGGTTCGAGCTGTCGCGAAAGCGCTCCCAACTAGCGACAAGGGCGGTATGGGTCTCCGGATCGATCGCGTTCAGAGCTTCGGGCCGATCCAGGGTGATCCATGCGACGTGCCCATTAACGTCGAAATGCACGGGCATCGATTCGGTACCGGCTGCGTCTTCATTGGGTTAACGGCAGGGATGTCCCCAGGGGGGGGAGACCCCTAACCGGTACGGGATAACCCGCATCAGTCGCAAACGGTCTTCGTACTTCGGGCGGGGTGGGATGGCGAAAGCGCGCCCGAAGCAGGCCGTGGGCGGAGCGGAACGAGACGTGCTCGCACCGGTTGCACCGGAGGCGACTGGCTTCCACGACCTGATCTACAGGAAGCACGGGGGCGTTGCGGAGGTTACCCTCAACCGACCCGAAGTGTACAACGCCTATGCCACTGGCACCCTTCGGGAACTTTCGCGCGCGGTCGAGGATGCCTCCTTCGACGATGCGATTGGCGTGATCGTGCTCACGGGCGCGGGAACCCACGCGTTCTGTACCGGGGGCGACGTCAGCGAGTACGCCGACCGGTACACCCAGCGCCCCCGGGACTATTGGAAATACATGGGTCTGTTTCAGGGCGCCGTCGAAGCGCTCCTGCGATGCGGCAAGCCGACCATCGCCCGGCTCAACGGCATCGCTGTCGGAGGCGGGAACGAGTTACATCTAGCGTGCGACCTTTCGGTTGCCGCGTCCCACGTCTATCTCGGGCAAGTGGGTGTCGGCGTCGGCTCGGTGGCGTGTGGCGGGGCTACTCAGTGGCTCCCTCTGGCCGTGGGGGACCGTCGGGCGCGCAGTATGCTGTTTCTCAACGAGCGGATCCCCGCCGCGAAGGCTCTCGACTGGGGCCTCGTCAGCGAAGTCGCCCCTTCGGTTCGACAGGGGACGGAGTTGGTAGATGATCCTACCTCGGAGGAGGTCAGCCTAGCCCAGAAGGGACTGAAGGGATACGAGATCGACCTGGCGCCCTTGGACGCGGCGGTCGACAAGCTGAGCCAGCGCCTCCTCGGAATGTTCCCCGAGTGCCTACGCTACACCAAGCAACAGGTGAATTTCTGGAAGGAGCTTTCGTGGCACAGTACGGTCGGACACGGGCGCGACTGGCTTTCCCTTCATTTCAGCAATCGGGAACCCCATGAAGGAATGAAGGCCTTCGTCGAGAAGCGGCGCCCCGACGTGGCGGCCCTCCGGCGCCACCTTGCCGAAGGGAAGGGTGGCGAGTATCTCTACGGCCGCCCGGTGCGAACCTGCCCGAACTGCGGGGCGCGAGGGCTCCCCGAGGAGTTTGCGTACTGCGGGCATTGCGGAGCTTCCCTCCCGTCCTTGACCGCCCTCGGGAGCTGATCCCGTGTCGGACGTCGCCTCCCCAGCTGCCGCTCAGGGCGGCGCGTCGCCCACTTTTCTTCGCGACGCGCGCGGTCTGCAGCGCAAGCTCGTGGAGGAGTACTATGGTCGCCTGGCGCCGAGCGAAAAACCGCATCCACCGGTAGCCTACATGCTGGTGGGGGGAAACCTCACCGAGATCGTCCGCGCGTTCGGATACGACGTAGTATTCCCGGAGATCGTGGCGCTCAACTGCGCGATCAAGCACCAATCGCTCGAGAACATCCTGCATGCCGAGTCGCTGGGCTACGGACTCGACGTCTGTGGTTATGTGAAGAACGATCTGGGCCTTCAGGACCTCGGCGGGACGACCTCGTTCGGCCAAATCCCGCGTCCGGACCTTCTCGTGTGCAGCTTCTCCGGCTGCTACATTTACGTGAAGTGGTGGGAGGCGCTCGCCGAGTCGTACGGCGCCCCATTGTTCATGTTCGACGTGCCGTACATGCGGGAGGAGGCTCCTCGCAAGGAGGACATCGACTACCTGGTGAGCCAGCTTTGGGAATTCGTCCATCTCCTCGAGAAACGCACCGGCCGGACGTTCGACATGGACGAGCTCAAGCGAGTGCTCGCCGAGTCCCGTCGCGCGGAGGACGGCTGGGTGGAATTCCTCCGGGCCGGGCGGTTCCGGCCCTCACCCATCGAGGCCTACTTTGAGTCCATCTTCTACATGTTTCCTATCAACGTCCTCCGGGGAACGCCGGAAGCGGCCGACTTCTACGGCGTAGTGAACGAGGAGGTCCGAGCCCGAGTCAAGGAGGGAAACTATCCCTTGCCCGAGGAGAAGTATCGTGTCCTCGTCGAGGGGGTTCCGCCGTACACCAACTACCGCACGTTCTGGGATTTCTTCCGGAAATGGGGGGCCGTTTCCGTCGTCGCGACCTACCCGAAGGTCGGCGGGCTCTTTGACCGGGGATTCCGGCACGATCCGGCCCGACCCTTCGAAAGCATCGCGGAATACAGCCTCGGCGCCTACGTGAACCAGTCCTGGCCGTTACGGCGGCAGATCATCGCCGACTACGTGAAGGAGTACCAGGTCGACGCCGCCGTCATTCACGGGATCAAGTCGTGCCGTTCATTCACGGCCGGCCAGGGAGACCTCAGGGACTGGTTGATCCACGAGCGAGGGTTGCCGACGCTCTACATCGAATCCGACCACCAGGATCCGCGGTACTTCGCCCCGGCTCAAATCAAGAATCGCATGGACGCTTTCTTCGAATCGCTCGAGCAGCGAAGGGCGGTGGCGGCCGCTCCGGGAGTGGCCCCCGCATGAGCGGCGTCGTCGCCGGGGTGGACATCGGCTCGACCACAGCGAAGTGCGTCGTGCTCGGTGACGATTCCCGGATCCTCGGGAAGTCTCTGAGCGTGGTCGGCATCGACATAGTGAAGGACGCCGAGCGCGCCCTCGAGGCCGCACTCGCCGACGCGCACCTCTCCCGGTCCGACGTCGCGTTCATCACCGGCACCGGGTATGGGCGGTACAAGGTCTACTTCGGCCAGCTCGTGGTCACCGAAATCTCTTGTCACGCCCGGGGGGCGAGCTTCCTGTTCCCGGGGACCCGGCTCGTGGTCGACATCGGGGGCCAGGACACGAAAGCGATCCGGATCAACGAGAAGGGCGAGGTCGTGGACTTTGCCATGAATGACAAGTGCGCGGCCGGGACGGGACGTTTTCTCGACGTCTGCGCGAACGCGTTAGGATACGATGTTAGCGAGATCGGGCCGCTCTCGTTGCAGGCGCGGCGGGCGGTCAAGGTCACGAGCACCTGCACGGTGTTCGCCGAATCGGAGGTCACCTCGTATGTGTCCCGCGGCAAGGATCCGAAGGATATCCTCGCGGGACTGCACGCCAGCATCGCGAACCGGACGCTCTCCTTGATGCAACGAGTCGGCGTGGAACCTGAGATCACGTTCACCGGGGGTGTCTCGCAGAATCAGGGAATGGTCCGAGCCCTCCACCAACGACTGGGCGCTCCCGTGAACGTGAGCCCCCTCTCGCAGTACCTCGGGGCACTGGGCGCGGCGCTTCACGGGCGGGAGCGCCTCTCGGGAGGTGCTTCGTGATCACGGGCGGCCTCGACCTCGGTGCCGGCACGGTCAAGGGTGTGCTGCTCGAGGATGGTCGGCGAATCCTCGCCACCGCGTCGCTCCCGTCGCGCGGAATCCCGGTCCAGGCCGCCCGCCAGGTGGTGGACGAGCTGGGGGAGACGGCGAATATCGCCCCCGCCGAGGTCGACTATCTCTGCACGACGGGGTTCGGTCGGTACATGATTCCCGAGCGCAACCTGCAGGTCAGCGATTTCACCTCCTCGGCACGGGGCGCCGTGTTTCTCTTTCCCAAGACCCACCTGGTCGTTGACGTTGGGACGCAGGCCTCTCGGACGATGTCGATCTCCGAAACGGGAAAGGTCCTCAAGTTCAAAATGAACGAAAAGTGCGCCGCGGGGGCGGGCCGGTTCGTCGAGCGCTGTTCGAAGTATCTTCAGGTTCCTCTCGAGGAGATGGGCCCCAAGGCGCTGGCCTCGCAGCACCCGAAGCTCATCTCCAGCGTCTGCGCCGTGCTCGCCGAGACCGAGATTATCAACAACGTCGCGGAGGGCGTCCCGCTGTCGGACATCCTGATGGGTGTTTTTCTTTCCCTTTCACAGCGGGCGTACTCCCTCATGCGATACGTGGGGATCCAACCGGAGGTCACGTTGGTCGGAGGCCTCGTCCGCGATGTCGGGATGGTGAAGGCGCTCCGCGACACCGTGGGAATGGAGGTCAACGTGGCCCCCGATGCGTACTACGCCGCGGCCCTTGGCAGCGCGATCCTCGGTCACTCGCGCCTGCTGAAACTTCGCGAGACGCCGTCGGATACCGGAGGATAGCCGTGCCCCAACTCCTGCAGATTCGGCCCGAGTCCGACGGGGTCGCGGCCGGAGAGACCGGTCCGAGAATCGAAATCTCGTCGGATTTCCGTGAATTCCTCCAAGCCGATTCGGTGGAACAACTGGTACGCCTCACGCAAGAGGTTCTCGCCGACCCGACCTACCCGACCGTCCGGGCATGGCGGAAGACCGGCGGCAAGGCGGTAGGCTGTTTTCCCGTGTACACCCCCCAAGAGCTCGTCCACAGTTTCGGGATGCTCCCCGTCGCGATGCACGGAGGCGGGGAGAATCTCGAGATCAGCCGGGCCGATGCGGCCCTCGGTTCCTTCCTCTGCTCGATCTCGAAATCCACTCTGGAGATGGCCCTCACGGGGCTCCTCGATCCTTTCGATGCCTTCGTTTTTCCCTATATCTGTGACGTGAGCCGCAATCTCGAAGGGATTTTTTCCCGCGTCCTACCGCAGCGCGCCTCGCACATGCTCCACCTTCCCCAGAACTTCACCTCTCCCGCGACGATCCCCTTTCTCGTTGCGGAGTACCGACGTCTCATCGAGAAGCTCGAGCGCGTGGCCGGCGACCGGTTTTCCCAGGAGAACCTCCGCGCTTCCCTCGAGGTTTTCAACGAACAACGTGCCCTCGTCGACCGGCTCGCCTCCTTGAAGCGGGACGCGCCCTGGAAGGTGAGCCTGGTGGAATACTACCTACTGCTCCGGCTCGGCGGTCTCCTCCCGCGTGAGGTCCATATCCCTCTGCTCCGGCGGGCACTGACCGAACTCGAAGCCCGGCAGCAGCGGAACAAGGATGCGATCCGGGTGATCGTCATCGGCCCGTTCTGCGAACAGCCGACCCTCGAGCTCCTGCAACTCGTCGAGGACGTCGGGTGCTACGTCGTGGGGGAGGAGCTCCAGATGCTACACCGATGGTGCCCGCGGATCGAGCCGGGGGCGGATCCGCTCGAAAGCCTCGCGACGTCGTACGTCCGGACCCCGGTCGATATCGGTGTCCGGAGTACCCCGACGACGAAGGGGGCGGCCATCTTGTCGAGGGTCGACGACTCGAAGGCCCAGGGCGTGGTCTTCCTAACCGCCAAGTTCTGCGAACCGGCACTCGAGGACGTCGTGCTCTACCGAAAGGCCCTCGACCGGCGGGGGCTACCGTACCTACACATGGAGTTCGAAGAGAAATCGACGACGTACGAGCAAGCCCGGCTGCAACTCGAGACGTTCGTCGAGTCGATTCTCTTCGATTGATGGAGTGTCCGGATGAGCGCAAAACCCCCCGGCACGGTCTCCGTCGAGCGCGTGGGAGGCCGCGCCACGGTCACTTGGGAGCGCGGGCCGGTGAACATCTTCGATATCCACCTGCTCGAGGAGCTCACCCGGGCGCTCCAAAGCGATCGGGTGACGGGGGCCCATGTCGTCGTACTCCGCGGCGGAGGGAAGTCCTGGAGCGGCGGCCTCGCCGTCGAGGATCACCTGAAGCCCCGGGTCTCCGCCATGTTCGAGGCGTTCCGACGGACCCTCATGACGCTGTGGAACTTGCCCGTTCCGACGATTGCCCAGGTCCACGGACGGTGCCTCGGCGGCGGCATGGAGTTACTCATGGCGTGCGACCTCGCCATCGCGTCCCAGGGAGCGACGTTCGGCCAGCCGGAAATCCGGCTGGGGGTCTTCGCCCCGTTCGGCGCCGCGACGTACTTTCACCTCCTGGGTTCGCGTCAAGCGGCCGAGCTCCTGTATCTGGGAACCCCCATCGATGCGCAGCGAGCGGCGGCCGCCGGCATCATCAACCGAGTAGTACCCGACGACGAACTCGATGCGTCCGTGGCGTTGACCGCGCAGACGTTCTGTGGCCACCGTCTCGAGGCACTCCGTCAGCTCAAGCGCGTCATTCGACGGACCGAGGTCGACCCCTGGGCTCGTCTATCGTACGCCGAGCATGCCTACCTCGACGAGCTCATGGCGCCGGAGGAGGCGGAGGAGGGGCTTCGCGCGTTCCTCGAGAAGCGCGCTCCCGTGTGGAAGGACGGTTGATCTCCCAGTACCATGCGGGCGGCCGTCTTCCATGGGTCGGGACAGCCTCTCACCTTAGAGGACGTGCCCCGTCCCGACACCGGCCCGGGCGACGCGCTCGTGAAGGTCGCAGCCTGCGGGTTTTGCCACACGGACCTCCATTACCTCGACCATGGCGTCGCGACGGCGAAGGCTCCTCCGCTCATTCTCGGACATGAAATTTCCGGGGTCGTAGAGGAACTTGGACCCGGAGGCACCGACCGTTCTGTGGGAGACCGCGTGCTCGTTCCCTCGGTCCTCCCCTGCGGGAACTGCGATTATTGCCGCTCGGGACGGGGAAACATTTGTCCCCATCTTCAGATGCCAGGTAACCACTTCGACGGAGGGTTCGCGGAGTATGTGCGAGCGCCGGCCCGCGACCTAGTGCCCCTTCCCCCCGATCTCGATCTCAAGCATAGCGCGGTGATCGCCGACGCCCTGACTACGCCGTATCATGCCGTCGCCCATCGCGCGCGCGTCCAGAGCGGAGATTGGGTTGTGGTCGTCGGATGCGGCGGCGTCGGGATCAATGCGGTCCAGTTCGCCGCCGCGGCCGGCGCCAACGTGATCGCGGTAGACCTTCGCTCCGAGAAGCGCGAGGCCGCACGCGAGTTAGGGGCCCGCGAGGCGCTGGATCCGGCGGGGCAGCCCGACCTCGGCCGCGAAGTTCGGAAGATGACCGGCGGGGGCGCGGACGTGGCGCTGGAGGTCGTAGGCAAACCCGAGACGGTCAGTTTGGCGTTGTCTACCCTTCGGAGAGGGGGACGGCTCTGTGTCGTCGGCTATAGCGATTCGGTGGTTCCCATCCCGCTCAACCGGCTCATGTTCTTCGAGTACGAAATCGTCGGCTCGCTTGGATGTCGGCCAGTGGACTATTCCCGCGTGATCGAGATGGCTCGCACGGGAAAGGTCAAACTCGAGGCGGTGATCTCCGCCACCCTTCCCCTCGATCAGATCGGGCAGGCGGCCGTGGACCTTCGGAACGGCAAGGGATTCCGAACCCTGATCACTCCGTAGGGCGGGGGGCGGGCGCTTCTCCACGGTCCTCGGGACCTGCGGCCGGGCCGGGGAGCCGACCGGCCGAGGGTGTCTGGGGCCGGACGGATCCTACTTCGGCTTGGCGCAGTGAGGCGAGCTTCCGCATTCCGCGGCGCAAGTTCTCCATGGCGGCGGCCCGGCTGACGCCCAGAGACTTGGCAATGTCTTTCAGCTGGGCACGTCGGGGATAGTCGAAATATCCCAGCACGAACGCGGTGGCAACAGCCAGTTCTTGCCGCGCCGTTAGGTCTTGGGACCCTCGGTAGGAACCGATCCGAATGAGGGATGCGGGCGAGTTACCGGGAGTGGCGAAGGAGGCGAGGAGGGGAGGAGCATCTTGGACCCGATGGACGAGAACTCGCCACTCTCCTTCCTTCGACTCTCCTTCGGAGGCGTCGGTCGATGGAAGGAAAGGGCAGCTCATGCAGATGGCTCCCATTTCAAAGACGCTGTGACAGAGCGCGGGCAACGGCCCGACGAGGCGAACGAGCAGCCGATGAGGCCCCAGCTGCGTGAGAGAGACCTCCTCGGGTCTCGGGCGTTGACGAAGAAACGCGGTAATCTCCGGCAGCGTCGTCGGCGTGGCATTTATCTCGAGGAGCTGAAGGAGGCGACGTGGCGATCCTTCGGTGTGGCGGCACACATGGAGACGTACCCCCGCTCCCCACCGGGTGCCCAGATCCTGCATCCAATGGGGGACGGGTCCTCCCCGGACCCGGAGCTCCACGAGAGCAGGTTCCGGACGAGATTTTCTTCGGACCGTGGCTTGAGCCCGCGGGCTGGTCGGGCCGTCATTCACCGAGCCAGTAGGCCGAGACAGATGGGCCTTCGGTGTATGGCCTGGGCCACGCCTCCTATCGGCCGCTCTCCTCACACACCACAGTAGGCCGTCTCCGCGTTTGAACGTTGGGTCGCTTGCCTAGGCCAAACACGGAACAGACATTCCGCTGCGGCAGCTCGGGCGGCATGTGAACACGCGAGGCCCATGACATGACCACGCTCGGCGCGCGTGCCGGGGATTGCCTCGAATCCCGTCCCGTGTTATGGATCTGGGTAGGTTGCTCTAGGCGAGAGCGCCTCGGTGCGTTTCAGGTGAATGGATTCGACATGACCGACACGGGCAAGTTCGCGGTCACAATCCGTCGAGCGCGAGAGGAGCTCGAACCGGTTGAGCGAATCCCACCCTTGCGCCCGCACGGCCGCCTAGGGTCGTGCCACCGGTTCCGCCAGAATCGTCTCCGCGTCGGCAACGCAATCCGCGGGGTCCGAGTGGAGAGCGCGCCGCTCTTCCGACGCGTAGTAAGCCTCGTCGCGCGAGTCCCAGTCATCAGAGGCGGGGAGACTCAGAACCCACACGAACCGATTAGACTCTCGATTCACCCACGCTCCGACAACCTCGAAGCCGAACTTCTGACGAAGAGGAACGATCGATCTTCTCCAACCGGCGAGCCACTCGTCCATCCGTCCGGCGTGAATCTTGTAGATTCGAATTTGCATGACCATGCTAGGAACTTCCCGGAGATTCCCGCAACTGGGCGTCGGGAGGCTGTCCCTATACTGGTAGCTTGTGTTCCCCGCGGACCAATTTACAGCGCCGACGGGGGTGCCGTTCTTCGAATCGAACTTCGGCGACGCGCTGTGGGAAAAGTGCCGGGGCCAGGATTCGAACCTGGGAACTCCTACGAGAGCAGATCTTGAGTCTGCCGCCTTTGGCCGCTCGGCCACCCCGGCTCACGCGCTAGGGGAAAGTACCACCTTAAGGGCCTTCCTCCTCATCGAGGTCGGCCTCGGACTCGGTATCGAGCCCTTCGTCGATGAGCACCGCCTGTTCTCGACGTACGGCTCGGTCGGGGGGCTCTTCGAGCGGAGGCGGCGCCAACGGCTGGTGCTTGATGGGGATTCGCCGGACTCGACCGCACTCCAGACAGGTCTGGGTGCGACGGCCCGCGCGGAGCCGAGTCCGCACCGACCGGCCCTCGACCCAGAAGGTCGAGCAGCCCCGGCAGTACACGTCTCGATACTCGCGGAGCAGTCGGACATTGTAGCGCATCCCGATCCGCCGCGCGAGGAGCACATAGCGCCGCGACAGATTGTTCGGTGACCGTCGGACTTCGGATTCCGCCAGGGAGAATAGGTCCTGGATCCGCTCGTGCGCCGCACGAATCATCGCGGCGGTGCGGCGCCCCCGCCGGCCGCGCCGGCGGGCGGAACCGGGGCCCCGCATACGGGGCAGACGACGGAGGAGGCCGATATCACGTTGTTGCAATTCGGACAGTACTTCGCGGTGCGGGGCAGCGGAGGCGGTGGTGCAGGCGACGGACCCGGGGGCGGTGGCCATACGGATGCAGGGGGAGGGACTGGTCGCCCAGTCGCCGTCGTTCCCGGCGTCCAGGATGGAAGCGGCGACGTCGCGGGCGCCGTCGGTGGTATCGTGGCGCCGCACTGCCGACAGAACAGGACGCCCTCCGCGGCCGGAGTGCCGCAGCGTGGACAGACTGCCACAGCCCGGGAAACTATATGGGCGATTTAACCGTCCTGCCGATCAGTGCGACGCCGTTCCGTAGCTCTGGTAACGCGGGATCCGACCCTGTATTCGGATCTTGCCGGAGCGTTGCGGGAGCGGAAGATTTCGACGCTCAGTCTTCTCCCCGGTGAGAGGATTCCATCCTCGGTAGCCGTCGTTCTCACGAGCCCCGAAGAGGCCCAGTCGATTTCCTTTCCGCGCATTATCGTGGTCGGGGCCAGCGGGGATCGTCTTGCCCTGTGGGCGGCGGTCGAGGGCGCCCTGACCGGAGTTTCGACCCGGGAACTCGTAGTTGGAATCGATCCCGGCCCTCGTCCGGGCTATGCGGTCGTCTCCGGGGACATCTCGCTCGCCCAGGGCAACCTGGAATCTCCGGAATCCGTCGCCATGTTCGGGCGACAACTTCAGCGACGCTTCCCGGAGGCGGCGGTCGTGTTCCGCGTCGGCAGTGGCGACCGAACCGCGCGTGACCGGATCCTGCAAGTTCTCTGGGGGTTGCGGAGACCGGTGGAAATGGTCGACGAATCGGGAACGACCATGCGCGGACGCCCTCGACCCCGCGATCCACAGTCTGCCGAACGGATTGCCCGGTCCCGGGGCCAGCGGGTTCACGAACCCAACTCGGTCCGAGTGACCCCGGGAGAGGTGGCCAACTTGCAACGGGTGAGCCGGGTCGAAAGCGGAGGGCATTTCACCCTCCCGAAGGCACTCGCCGTACAGGTGCTGGAGGGGCGTATCACTTTCTCGGACGCGCTGCGGGAAGGAGAGCGGAGGTACCCTCGCTCCGTCTCGTCTCGGGCGCCCGCCCGCCTTACGCCGCACGAACCGTCTTAAGGAGACGCCTGGTCGGCGGCGCCGGTGCCGCTCCCCGCTGACACGGAATCGCGACTTCGCCGCTTGGCCCTTGCCAACGCGGTCCAGCACGGGGGCGAAGCGCGGGCCGGTCCGCTTGTCTCTCGCCTACTTGCAACCGACCCTGCGCTCCGCGAACACGTGGCGGAACTCAACGAGCTGGCGGGCCGGGTCGCGTCCGCAGTAACCCAAATGAGCCGGAGCGAGCAAGGGCAGGCGCTAGCCGAGCTGGGCGGCCCCGTCGTGGATGCCCCGCGTCCTGCCGGAGCTCCCGGGGAACTTCCGCCGTTGGCCGAAGCGGTCGATGGTCGGGTCGTCCTCCGGATGGCGCCTTTCCCGTCCGGGGCCCTCCACGTCGGTCATGCCCGAATGATCTTCATCAACGACGCGTACCGCCGCCGGTACAACGGCAAGCTGCTGCTCGTGCTCGACGACACCGTGGGGTCGGAAGAGAAGCGTGTGGAGCTCGAGTTCTTTGACCTGATCCTCAAGGACCTCGAAAATTGTGGCGTGAAACCCGACGCGATCTACTACAAGTCCGACCGGATCCCGCGCCATTACGACTGGGCGATCCGGGTGATCGACCGCGGCGCCGCCTATGTGTGTCGCTGCTCGGCCGACCTTCTGCGCGAGAACCGGAAGAACGGCATCGCGTGCCCCGAAAGGTCGCAATCGATCGAGGAGACGCGCGCGGATTGGCAGAAAATGCTCTCCGGGGGGTTTGCTCCGGGCGAGGCCGTGCTCCGTCTCAAGACCAACCTGCAGGACCCGGACCCGGGGTTCCGGGACCGAGTCCTGCTTCGGATCAGCGACTTCGACCACCCGCGGGTCGGCCACCGCTATCGGGTGTGGCCGATGCTCGAATTCTCTTGGGCCGTCGATGACATCGAACTGGGGGTCACCCACGTCATCCGAGGCAAGGACCTAGTGATCGAGGACCGGATGCAGGAGTTCATCTGGAAACTCCTCGGCATTTCCGGACCTCCTTTCCTGCACTGGGGAATCCTGCGGGTCCGCGAGGCGAAGGTCGCCAAGAGCAAGGCCTACGTCGAGGTGAAATCCGGGGTGTACGACGGCTGGGCGGACCCCCGGACCTGGAGCCTCCAATCGCTGGACCGACGCGGAATCTCCGTGGAAGCCGTCCGGAAGTTCACCCTCTCGTTCGGTCTCTCCCTTGCAGACATCGAGGTGCCGGCCGAAACCCTCTACGCCGAGAACCGTGCGATCATCGACCCCACCACTCCTCGACGCCTGTTCGTCCCGGACCCGCGGCTGGTTCGGGTGGACCGGTACCCGGCGGGTCTCGGTCCCGTCGTGCTCCCCAATCATCCGGAGCGGACGGAGTTGGGGACTCGCACCGTACCGACGGGTCCTGATTTCTGGCTTCCGGGAGCCGAGCTCGTGAGGAACGCGGGGTCCGAGATACGCCTCAAAGATCTCCTGAACGTTCAATTGCCATCCGACCTGTCCCCGGGTCCGGATGGATCCGTGGTGGTGACGTTCACGTCGAAGGAGAACAAGCGACTCCCGCGCATCCAGTGGGTCAGCGCTTCGGATTCGGTCCCGGTCGATATCCTGGAGATCGACGGCACACACCGTACAGGACTGGGCGAGGGAGCGCTCCGAGGCGCGGCCCCTGGCGACCGGCTCCAGTTCGAGCGCGTGGGCTTCGTCCGGGTTGAGGCCAACTGGTCCCCGGGAACGTCGCCTTTGCGCGTCAGCTACGGCCACCCGTAAGGGACCACCTTCATACCCCGGGCCGACGCTGAACGTCCGGGGATACCCATGCGGTTCTCGCATACCTCGATCACGGTGAGGAACATGGACGAAAGCCTACGCTTCTACACCGAGGTGCTCGGACTCGAGTTCGAGCGGCGTCGGCCCATCCCTGAGAATCACGCGGAGATTGCCTTCGTCAAGGACCCCGAAACCGGGGCGCGCATCGAGTTGACCCATTGGGAGGGTAAGGATCAGTTCGAAGCGGGAGAACAGCTCGACCACTTCGCGTTCGAGCTGCCCGACATCGACGCCTTTCTGAGCCGCGTCCGGGCTCAGGGGGTTAAGGTGGCGAAGGAACCGTACAAGCTCCAGGGGGGTTCGGGGCGACTCGCCTTCATACTGGACCCCAACGACGTCTGGATCGAGCTGATCGAGCGGGCGCCCGCCGGGCGGTGAGCTCCGGACGTGTCCTCCGCCGGACTGCAACACGCTGCCCCGGAATCCCCCCGCCTTCTGCGCGCGGTCTTCGGTACGACGTTCTTCATCCGGTTCGGCTTCGGCCTGACCGTTTCCGTGTTTGCGTCGTACTTTGCTCGCACGTCGCTCGGAATCAGCGGGGGCGAGGTCGGGCTGGTGGGCTTTCTGAGTTCCCTTGCTCCGATCGGAGAATTCACGACCGTCCTCTTGTCGGGGCTGGCGGCGGACCGGTACGGCCGATTCCCGATCCTGCTCGGGGGCACCGTCGCCGCGTCGCTCCTCCTCGCCGTCATGTCCCTCGGGCGCTCGGCCGGGCTGTTAGGTGGGGCCAACCTTCTCTTCGGAATCGCGAGCGGCGCCATCCTCGCCGCGAGTCTGGCCGTGGTGGCGGACCAATCGGGGCGGATGGAGCGCGGCTTCGAGATGGGACGTTTCGATGCGGTCAACCTGTTGGGCTACATTCTGGGATTCGCCGCCGGTCTCGCGGCGCTGGGGACTCTTCCCAATTCGGAACTACCGTGGCTGTTCCGCATTGGTGCCGCCGTCCTGTTGGCCGGCTTTCTGTTTGCCCTCGCGTCCGTCCGGGGGTACTCCGAGCCGGTCGATCGGAACACGTTCCAACTCCGCCACATCCAAGAGGCCATCCTCCGGCGGGATGTACTGCTCCTCGTCCTGCCTTGGTTCGTGATCTACATGCTCCTCGGGGCGGCTTTCATTTTTCTGGGCAGTGCGGCGAAGGGCGTGGGACTTCCTCTCACGTGGCTCGCGGCCCTCATCGCCGGGGCCGGACTCTTGCTTCTCGTGACGCAGCCTTGGTTTGGACGGCAAGCCGACCGGCGGGGCCGGCCGCTCTTCCTGGTCCTGGGGACCATCGGCTTTGTGTCCCTCCTCGGACTGGCGGGCCTGATCGCCCAGTATGGACCCCGGGATTACCTCCTGGGGGGCATCGGCCTCAGCGCGCTCTTCGCGCTCGGGTACGGACCCGCCGCCCTCGCCTCCCTCACGGACGTGAGCCGCACGCTGACCCGGGGTACGACCATGGCGCTCTACTCGCTCGTGATCAGTGCGGGCATGGTCGCCGGGCTCTGGGGCGTCTCGGCGCTGGATTCCACCTATCAGACGGCCGGCGTCGACCTGTTCTTTCTGCTCATTGCCGGCGGCCTGATCATCCTCACCACGGCGAGACTCGACGATTTGAGGGCCCACCGAGGGGCCCCTCAGACCGGTGAGGCGGCCCCCAACTCATGATTCCGGCTCGATGAGCAGATGACGCACCTGAGGAAACGCCTCGCGCAGCGTCAAGGACAGGTGGTCGATCGAGGACTCGATCTCGTCCGTGTCCATGTTATCGAGGAAATTGACGCGGATCGCTAGGAGCACGTCGTCCGGACCCAGCATCATCGATTGCAGTCCCCGGACCTTTCGGACCCGAGGGTCCCGTTCGACGAGGGAGAGCACCGCCCGCGCCTGCTCGGGAGAGATGGCCTTGCCGACCAGGAGATCCCGGCTTTCGGCCGCTAGCACGATACCGGTGGCGACCATGAGCACGCCCACTATGGTCGCCGTAAGGCCGTCGACTTTGCCGCTGGGGCTGTGAAATTCGTAGAGCAGCCCGGCAAAGGCGACCCCACTTCCGAGTACTGAGATCACATCCTGATAGAAGATCGTCTTGAGTCCCTGATGGGCGGAGCCCAGAAAGTCGGAGATGGTGGATGCATCCCGGCGGAGCTCGCGCAGGACGACCCAGATTCCGAGAACGCTCAGAAGGAGCGTGACGCCGACCACTAGGAGGCCCTCGGGAATATCGGTGACCGCGTGGGGATTCAGAATCTGTTGCACCCCGGCGACGAGCACGAATCCGCCCGCGAACGTGAAGGCCAGAAGGCCGGCCGAGAAGGACCAAAAGAATCGCTCCTTCCCGTACCCGAACGGATGCTCGTGATCCGGAGGGCGCTGCGACGCCAGAAAGCCCCACATCACCATCGCCCCGGCGAACACGTCGCTTAGGGCGTACACGGCCTGAGAGAGAACGGCCCGACTTCCGCCCGTAAGGGCGACCGTTAGGTTGAACGCGAAAAGGACTACGTCCAGGAACAGCGTGGCCGAGATGACCAGTTGCGGACGCATCTGGCCTCGTTACCTCCTC
>JASHPV010000078.1 GCA_030037875.1 Thermoplasmata archaeon | reverse complement strand
ACGGCCAGACCCGGTACACCCGGTCGACGACGTGGGTGATCATCGCGGCGCACAGGAAGAGGAGCGAGACCGCGAGCCCGAAGGACTCCTCGACGCCGGGCCCGATCAACGGCCCGAGCCGGATCGCGTAGACGACGAGCACGGCGATGACGAGAAGCATCAGGATCAGGATCGCGGCGTAGAGGTTCAGCTCCCGATGCTGGGTCCGGGCGACGAAGTCGGTGGGCAGGGCGGTGGGGCTACTCAAACAGCGCCACCTCCCGATGGGGCACGCCCCGCAACCGGTCGACCCGGTAGAGGATCCCGGACACGAAGAGGACGCAGAGCCCGGCGACGATCAGCGCCGCGACCGAGACCGGAACGTAGAGGAGGTACTGTCCCGTAAGGATCAGGTTCGAGACGCCCCACACCACGTAGGCGCCGGCGACCGTGCCGCCGAGCGAAAAGAGGAGCAGGACGGCCCAGAGCCAGCCCGTCTTGTATTTCGGCGCCGGGGGAGATTCAGTCAGCCGACTTCACCTCCGAGGCCCGGGACGGCGGCGAGACCGTGGCCCGAGGGGCGCCCCCGACGACCGGATACGCCCCCGACAGCCGGTAGGCCGACCCGCGGGCGATGAGACGACTCTGGTAGCTCTTCCGGTACCGCAGGTAGAACAGCGCGACGACGAGGACATTGATGATCGCGATCGGGGCGAGCCGTTCGGCGACCGCCATGGGAAGGATCTGGACGCCGGGGGTCAGCCCGCCCCAGACGGTGAGCAGGATGAAGAAGCCCAGCAGCGTGTTGCCGATCATCACGACAATGGGCCGGTCCCGCGGATGGCGCCGCGGCGACCGGTCCAGGAACGGCAACGCCAGGATGTAGAGCATCAGCACGACGGTGATGCCCACGGCGATGACCGGCGTCACGCCGTAGAAATCGACCACTTTGAAGAGCCAGAGGAAGTACCAATCCGGCTCCGTGACCGAGGCGACGGCGGCGAAGTTGCCGTAGTAGGTCGGGAGCTGCCACGGCCAGAGGGCCGCGATCCCGAACAGGAGCCCGAGGTACAGGAGCGCCCACTTGGTCATGTAGAAGAAGATCTGGGGCCAGAACGGGACCTGCGTCTTCTCCTCCGCCTTGACGTAGACGTTGCGCTGCGTCGGGTCCGAGGTCGCCGGCGGCGCGATCCCATGCGACTCGAACAGCGCGATGTGGGCGTAGAGGAGCGCGCCGAGGGCCAGCGGGATCACGAGCACGTGCAGGGCGAACATCCGGGACAGGAGTCCCTGGGGCGTCCCGTTGGCGAGCAGGAAGGGAGCGGTGAGCGCCCCGAGCGTCGGGAGACGAAGGGCGAGGACGATTCCGACGTTGGTCGCATTGTACGCGATCTCGGTGTAGGGCAGGATGTAGCCGGTGAAGCCCATCCCGAGGGTGAGCAGGAGGAGCAGCGTGCCGGCCATCCACGAAAACTCGCGGGGCTTCTTGTACGCGCCGAGGTAGTAGCCCCGGTAGAAGTGGATGAACGCGAGGAACAGCATCGCGTAGGCCCCATAGAGGTGCGACGAGAGGAGCAGACTTCCCATCGGCACGCCGTGGATCAGGTAGTACGTGCTGCACCAGGCCGCCGGCGCCGTGGAATAGGTGCCGAGGGGCTGGCCGCAGCTCGTGAGCGTCGGGGCGACGCTCGGCTCGTAGTACAGCAGGAGGAGGAGCCCGGTGGCCACCTGGATGAAGAAGGCGTTCGCGACGAAGGCACCCGTCCAGTAGGACGGCTTGAACGTGAACGCCGGCTGAGGCCGGAGCGCCCACTTCGAGATCCCCGCCCGCTGCTCGATGAAGCCCCAGACCCGGTTCAGGTTCTTGTTGAACCAGTGCTCGAACCCCACGCTCGTCTCCTCCCCTTCACGGCGACGGGAACTGGCAGAGGATGATCGGCGCCTCGGCCACGAGCTGGCTCGTGCTCGGGACCTGGTATCCCCCTTGGAGCGTGTTGAAGTGCCCGTTGACGGGGACCGCCGTCGACTCGCCGACGGCCCAGATGCTGTCGTCGCCGCCCGCCGAGGGGTCTTTCCAGAGCAGCTCCACCTGGGGGAGCGGGTAGATCGCCGGCCCGGTCAGGTTGTCGGCCTTGTTGGTCACATCATAGGTCGACCCGTGGCAGCTGCAGTGGATGTAGAAGCTCAGGTTCTTCGTGGTCTTCCCGTTGAACGTTTTCGTGCACGTGCCGGGAGGGTAGTACGCGATGGCTGGCGCGGGACATCCCAGATGTTGGCAGATCGCGCTGTACGCCACGATCGAGCCCGTGGGGCCGACGCCGCCCGGCACGTTCGTCGCACCCAGGCCGCCCGGGGTGGCCGGGGCCAGGTTGAGGAAGAAATTGGGCTCGTTCGTGAGCGGGTAATAGAAGAGATGGAGCTGGGAGGTCGCGGCGTTGTACTCCGCGTTCACCTTCGAGGCCGTGAGCGGGGCTCCGTCCGTGTCCAGCAGCTGGACCGCGGGAAACGACTTGATCCCGACCACCGGGGGTTGAGCGTACTGGAGGGCGCCGCCCACCAGGCCCCCGCCGGCCGCGCCGACCACGCCGACGATGGCGAGCAGCTTGAGCAGGTTCCGCTTGGTCTCATCGACCTCGGCTCCGTCGGGCGCCGTTCCGCCGGAAGCGACCGGGGCCAGGCGATGGAGCTGGCCCAACGGAAAATCGAGCTCGTCCAGGCGGCCGGCGACGAACGGACAGGAGGCCGGACAGTCGATGCTCACTCGAGAGTCCTCCCCGGGTGGGTTTCGATTTCAGCGGGAATGGAGGAGTCCGGTTCGGTGGCCTCTCCGGGAAGTTCCGCGTGGTCGCTGTTATAGTAGATCGCCCACGTGATCGCGATCCCGACCAAGATGGCCAGTATCTCGACCATCGTGACCTCGTCGTCGATCGACAGCATGGCTAGCGCCCTCCCGTTTCGAACTCGGGGAATCGCGTCGACGCGACCGACCATTGCTGCGGCCCGACGCTGTTGACCCAGGTCATCGCCGCTGTCGGAGCGTGCGCGACCGCCGTCGCGCTGGCGAGGACCAGCGGGGCGGGGGCCACCGCCATCGGAACCGGAGGCCGGACGGCCTCGTCCGTGTCGAGACCGAGGAGCGTGCTGCGGATCGAGATCGGCCGGTCGGGTAGGCTCGCGGGGAGACCGGACTCCCGGGTGATCTCGGAGAGGAGCTCCTGCTTGAGGTGCATCGCCTTGCCATACCAACGACCCACCGTGCGGAGGAGCTGGGGGTCCGCCTTACCGATCAGCAGGAAACCTCCCACCGCCAGGATGATCAACCAGTCCATGTCGGAAAGGAGCGCCATCGACCGTTCACGCCCCCACCGCGCGGCGCCGGACCGGGTCGTCTCCGTTCTCCCACCGGGCGGCGAACCACACGCCGGCGAAGTACAGCGCGATCATCGGCGTCGCGATGAGCAACATCGTGATGCCGGAGTTGTCGGGCGTGATCACCATCCCGAAGATCAGCGACCCGATGACGGCGGCCCGCCAGTGCTGGCGCCAGTAGGCCGCCTTCACGATACCGAGCCGGGTCAGCGCGTAGAGGAAGACCGGCAGCTCGAAGACGACGCCGAAGGCGAACGAGTAGAGCAGGGCGAAGCTGATGAAGTCCTGGACGCCGAGCACCGGCGCGAGGCCCATCGCGTTCACGTACCGGAAGAGCAGGGTGAACGTGAGCGGCGTCCAGTACGCGAACCCGAGGAACGTTCCCACGGCGAACAGGACCGTCGCGGGGATCCCGATGCGTCGGATCAGTTCCCGCTCGTTGGTGCGGAGCGCCGGCACCAGGAACGCCCCCACCTCGTGGACGATCCACGGCATTCCCAAGATGAGGGTCAGCAG
>JASHPV010000008.1 GCA_030037875.1 Thermoplasmata archaeon | reverse complement strand
ATGTTCAAGGACCTGGACCTGGCGAGCCGGGAAAAACACTCGAGCAAGATCTACAAATTGCTCGTCCAGGAGCTCGGGTACACGGAGGACCGGGAGACCAACGCGCTCTTCGGAATGTACCGGAACGTCTACTTCCATCCGGCGTTCTCGATCGACATCTTCTACGATGTGTTGCGGTTCAGCCACGCCATCCCCCTTAAGGATCGCTTCCCTCCGGGCGTCACGCTCGCCCTCGAGGATCTCATTCTCGGGAAGCTCGAGATCCACAAGGCCACTCCGAGGGACTGGACCGACCTCGCCGCGTCGGCGATGGCGTTCCATATTGCGGCCCTGGACCGAAACTATCTTGCGACGATCCTCGGGGACGATTGGGGGTTTTGGTACGACGCGGACCAGAACCTTCGGCACAGCCTCGCGCTGGTCTCCCGGCTGTCCACGAACGGCGACCCGGCCAAAACGGAGATCGCGAGCCGGGCGGAGCGCCATCTGCAAGAGTACCTCGATTTCCTCGTGAAGATTCCCAAGACCCGAAAGTGGGAGAAGCGGAGGATCAAGGGAACGTCCGAGCCGTGGTTCGAGGACGTCGACGAGCTGCACTAGCGCGAGGTGCTGCGGCGTCGGGCGACCGCCGACATACCCTCGAACAACGCGTTGGCGGCGGTCAACGCCGTGACCTGACCCATGTGGTCGTACTGGGGGGCCACCTCCACCACGTCGAACCCGACGACGGAGAGGCGGTAGAGCTCGCGCAGGAAATGGATCAACTCGCGGCTCGAGAGCCCACCGGGTTCCGGCGTGCCGGTGCCCGGGGCGAACGCCGGGTCGAGCACGTCGATGTCAAGCGACACGTACACCGGGTCGTCCCGGATCTCGGAAACGACCTGGTCCATGATGGGAGCATACCCGTTCGCGTCGACGTCCTCCGTGGTGTACGTGCGATGGACGATCGCGGCGTTGTTCGGCACATCCTGGGCGTCGTAGAGCGGGCTGCGAATCCCCACCTGGAAGACGTTCCCCTTCGTCAGAAGCCCTTCCTCGTACGCCCGTTTAACCCAGGTACCATGGGTGTACCGCTTGGTCTGCCAGTACGCCTCCCAGGTATCGAAGTGGGCGTCGAAGTGGAGCAGGCTGACGGATTTTCCGGTGGCGGCCTTCTGGGCTCGGAGAATGGGCAGGGTGATCGAGTGATCGCCCCCCGCGACGAACGGCACGACCCCGGCTTTGAAAATCGGCGTCAGTCCGGCCTCGATCCGTTGGAACGTGTCCTCCAGGAACCCCGGGACGGGGTCGATATCCCCCCAATCGACGATATTCAGCACGCGGAAGGGGTAGACCTTGGCGAACATGTTGTACGAGCGGACCAATCGAGAGTTGTTCCGGATCGCAGATGGTCCCTCACGGGCACCGCTCCGGAAGCTGGTCGCGTCATCCCATGGGATCCCGAGGAATACCCCCTTGGCAGCGCTCAGGTCCTGCGACTGAGGTAGCCGGGCGAACGAGGCGATCTGCGCGAACCGGGGTGACCGGCCCAGGCCCTGGGGGTCGGTCATCGCGAGGGCCCGGCCGGCTCAGTCCGGAGGGAGTTCCTTGAAGGCGAGCCCGATGTCGATGCCTCGCGTCCGCTGGTTGTACCAGCGCGATACCAGGTAGAGGATACCCGCCCCGACGAACACCGCCACGATGATGATGGCCCCCGTTTCCTTGTTCGAGGGGGTGAAAGCGGCGGCACTGCCCAGGAGGGGTAACGTGGAGACCAGGTATGCGGCGACCAGCGTTACGACGAACGAGGCACCTCCGGCGAGCACGTGGAGGGGCTTGTGATTCTTCAGCCCTAGGCGAGCCAGCGAGAGCGACGTCAGCATCACCGTGATCATAGGAAGGAAGAACAGCAAGAAGACGAACGGCGTGTACACGGCGGTGTAGTAGTAGGCGACGAAGGGGAGCAGAATGATCCCCAGGATACCGATGATCAGGATCCCCACGTACGGCTGATGGGTCGAGCGTGTGACGTTGCCCATCCATTTTGGCACGAGCCGGTCGAGAGACATCGAGAGCATGAATCTCGAAAAGATGTAGAATCCAAGGATCAACCAGAGTAGGTACCACGAGGCGGAACTGAGGAAGAGGATCCCCAGCCAGATCGAACTTCCATGCGCCGCAAAGCCGGGCGCAGACGTCAGTCCCATGGCAAATGGCAGCGCGGTGGGGGAGGTTCCCATCGCGCCCGCGAGTCCATAATCCGTGACGCCCACGGTGGCGTTGAGGAAATTCATCCCGACGACCACTTCGAAGGTCCGGACGATGAGCACCGCGAAAGCGACCGACAGGATGAACGAGATCGCCATCCCGGAGGTGATGCTGCGCGACGAGCGCTTGAACTCCCCCGCGATGTAGCTCGGTGCCGTCCCGAACATATAGTAGAAAGCAAACAACAGGGGAACGAACAATATCGTATTCGTAAAGCTCGAACCGTACGCACCGTAGGCGGTCGCGCCGTACGCGGACATCGCTTGATAGTACGTTGGGTCGCCGGTGTACGTGTTCACGGCGTTGACAAATCCCGTGTGACCCATTGCGAGGAGCAGACCGACGGACACGAGGATGCCGAACAACTCGAGGATGAGGAGGCCCGAAAAGACCTGGAACGCCACCTTGGGTTTCATGACAATCCAGAGCGCCATCGCGACGAGGGTGACGAGGACGCCGATGATCGTGATGTAGAGGGGATTTCCGATGAAGAGGCTGATGCTGTTGCCCTCATTCAGTAGGCCGGCGTTGTTGGTGAATGCGCCCCAAACGGCGAGGCCGGGGCCGGCGCTCAAGGTCGAGAACCAGAAGGGCAGCACCGCGGCGTAGATGATCACGTTGAGAAGGCGGCCGAAGGCGGAAAGGATTCCGAAGTACGGGTGGAGCTGCCGGGAGGCGTAGACATACTCTCCCCCGGATCTCGGCATCTCGATTCCGATCAAGGTGTACGTGACGATGATCGGGATCGCGATCAATGCGGCAAGCAGCACCGATTGCATCAGGTTCGCGCCGGTGACGAACAGCAGGATGATCAGGAACAGTCCGAACGCCGGGCCGGGACCGAGCGAAATGAGGTTGATCGAGAACGATTCGAAGGCGCCGAGATCCTTGACAAGTCCGCTGGTCTTTCGTGCGAAAACGGTCTTTTCGGCGTCCGCGGTCAGCTTGAACGTCTCATCCGCTGTAGCCATTGCACTTCTCCGATCGTCCGGTCAAGCTCGGATGCGCCGAATCGGACACCGCGAGAAAGAGAATCCCCGCGTTCCCGAAGACCGAACTGGCCTTCCGAGCACACATTCCCCAGCGAGTTTTGATATTTAATCCGACCGATTTCGCCTCCCGGAGAGTCCGCGCGGTGACGAGCAGCGTGGCGTTGCGGTCCTTTTCTATTCGTTGACGTTAGCCTGACCGATGCGAGTCGCACTCCACCAGTTTGCCCCCGAGTTCCCCGGGCGGGATCATAACTGGCAGCACATCCGGTCGCTCGCCGAGTCGACCGACGCGGATGTCGTGGTGTTCCCGGAACTCACAACCTCGGGCTACATGTACAAGAGCCGGGAGGAGATCGCGCCGTACACCGACGCGCTCCAAGCCCTTGAATCCCTCAAGCCCATCGCACGCCAACATGACCGGCTCATCGTCGGAGGGTTTGCCGAACGAGCGGGGGGCCGGCTCTTCAACAGCGCGTACGTGGTAGGTCCGGAGCACAGCTCGGTGTATCGGAAGGTCCATCTTTGGAACTTCGAAAACGATATCTTTGAACCGGGGGACCACGCGTTGACTTTCGAATTCCAGGGCCACCACGTGGGCGTCATCGTCTGCTACGACCTTCAGTTCCCCGAGCTGGCCAGCTTGTACGCGCGCAAGGGAGTCGAGCTGCTGCTGGTCCCGATGGCCTGGGCCGAAGAGCCGATTGCTCTCGGCTCCGACCTGCAGATCTTCAACCATCTCGCGATTTCCACGGCGTTCTCTCACGGCATCTACGTCGCGGTCTCGAACCGAGTCGGGGTGGAACGGAGCGCGGTCTTCCCCGGTCAGTCGAGCTTGACTGACCCGTACGGTCGGATCAGTCACCTAGACTCCGTTGAGGGGACCCTCGTTTCCACGTTGGACTTCTCGCTTGTCGCGAAAGCGAAGCAGCCGAGTCCGCGAAACAATCTCGACACGGACCCGCGCCTCAAGGTATCGCTCCCGGCGGCCCGCAGACCCGGGAAGCGGGCCACTTCCCGACACCGCCGGGGCCATTCGGGCAGACGTTGATTCCCTAGTTCCCCCCGGCAGGTGGGGTGGCGGGGGCCGACGGGGGAGATGGAGCCGGCGGCAGTTGGGAGGTACAGAACCCACAGCGAGTAGCCTGGACGGGGATCGTGTTCTGGCAGTAGGGGCACGTTTTCGTCGTGGGGGGGGCCGCGGCCTTCTTCGCGTCCTGATGTTCCTGGTACCGTAACAGAGGGTAGACGATCA
>JASHPV010000077.1 GCA_030037875.1 Thermoplasmata archaeon | reverse complement strand
TACGCGTTCTTCATCCGGGCACGCGCGATGTATCCCTTCTTGTCGAGGAAATACATGTAGCCGTCTTCGCGCATGACCTTCTCGGTACCGACACGGGACTTCTTCCCCGACTTGTTGAGCTTCGTCGGAGTCTTCCAGAGGTAACCGTCCTTCCCGAGGTAGTACAGGTAGCCTTTCTCTCGCTTGATCTGCTCCTTGCCGACCTTTTCCGCCATTTTGGGCGCCTTCACCGGCGGAGAGGAAAGGGCCCCTATTTGAATGTGCGGGCGCATTTCACCTCGAAGGAAGCGGAATTCCTTGACGGTGGAACGGGTCGCGATGAGGCCTACGCCGTTCGGTCCCCCGCCGGTGGAACGCGATTTCCTCGCCGGTACACACGCGTCGGCGTCAGTCCGAACCGGTACGGAATATGTTCCGCCGACGGAATGTCGAACGCCACGAAATCGGCGGAGCGCCCCACGGCGATCGTTCCGGCCTCGCCGGATAAACCGATCGCGTGCGCCGCGTTTACCGTCGCGGCGGTGAGGGCTTCCGCCGGCGTAAGCCGGGCCGAGTACACGCTGTGCGAGAGGACGAGCGGCATCGATTCCACCCAGGAGTTCGGCGAAAAGTCGGAACCCACCGCCACGGGCACCCCGGCGTCTACCATCTCCCGGCCCGGGCTGGCTCGGGCCGCGAATGACGCGAAGGGAGTCAAGGGCAGCAGCACCGCGGTCACTCCCGCCGACGCCAGCACGCGGCGGTCTCCCTCCGAACTCTCGAGGAGATGCTCCGCCGACCGGCATCCCAGACGCGCCGCGAGGGAAGCCCCGCCACTGCGCACGAACTCGTCGGCGTGCACCTTCAGCCCCATGCCCGCAGTTCGCGCCGCCACGAGCAGCCGTTCCGTTTGTCCCACGGTGAAGAACCCGGGCTCGCAGAAAGCATCACAGAAATCGGCCAGATGGTCCCGCGCGATGGAAGGCAATGCCTTCGAGATGAGGGCCGACACGTACTCGTCCGGCCGGTCGGAGTACTCCGGTGGGATCGCATGCGCGCCGAGGAAGGTGGCGACCAGGCGAAGACCGGTATCTCGGGCAAGGATCGGTATCAGCGACAGCAGACGCAGCTCGCCGGCGGGCGTGAGGGCGTATCCACTCTTCACCTCGCAGGCCGTGGTTCCCATCGCGACCATCCTCCTCAGCCGAGCTTCCGTCGACTCGAGCAGGACGGAGGTCGTGGCGTGGCGGGTCGCGAGGACCGTTTGGAACAAGCCGCCTCCTTGGCGGGCGATATCTGCGTACGACGCGCCACCGATCTTGAGGTCGATCTCGGCGGCCCGGTCCCCGGCGAACAGCACGTGCGTGTGGGGATCGACGAAGCCGGGGACCACGGTCCCACCGCCGGCGCTCCATCGCGACCCGCCGGCGCGGAGGCGCACTTCCCGTCGGCACTGCGCCTCCGTTCCGACGAACACGAACTGCCCTCCCTCGATCGCGAGGGCCGCTCGAGAAATGCGTCCGAGCTCGCGCATCGCCGGCCCGACCCGGGGAACGGGCCCCGAGGCCATCGTCGCGAGGTCCCCGATGTCCGTGATCACGAGGTCGGCGCGCGTCACGGTTGCCGGAGAAGTTCCTCGAGGAAGTCCTTGGCGGCCACGGTATTGGCGAACCGGTCGCGTGCCTCGACCGCCAGGGGCTCGGCGTCCTTGTACCGCGAAGAGAAGTGCGTTAGGAAGAGGTGACCGACCTCCGCCTCGCGGGCGATGTCGGCTGCCTGGCGCGCCGAGGAGTGACCCCAGGCGTTGGCCTCGGCCTCGTGGTCTTGCCCCATGGTGGCCTCGTGGATCAAGGCGGAAGCGCCGCGGGCTAGCTTCAGGACCGTCTCGGAAGGACGTCCATCGCCCGAGTAGACCACCGACAAACCGAGGCGCTGGGGGCCGATGACGTCCTCGGGCCGGATAGTGCGTCCGGCGATCTCGATGGTTTCGCCGGCTTCCAATCTCGCGAAGTCCCGTCCCCGGATCCCGAGGTCGTGGGCCTTCGTCACGTCGAAGCGGCCCCGTTTGGGTCCTTCTTCGACCCGGTACGCCAGCGCCGGCACGGTGTGGTCGGCGTGCGCCGTGCGAACGGTGTAGCCGGGTAGTTCCACCGACTCGTCGGGCCGCAGGGGATGAAGATGGACCGGGAAACGGAGCGTAAAGTATCCCATGGCGAGCACGCGTTCGAACATCTCTTTCGAATCCGGGGGGCCATAGAGGTCCAGCGGCTCGGTCCGGTTATTGAGGCACATGCTCTGGATGAGGCCCGGGAGGCCCAGAAAATGGTCGCCGTGGAAGTGCGTGATGAAGATCCGGCGGACCCGCATGAACGAGGCCGACGAGTGGAAGAATTGCCGTTGAGCGCCTTCCCCGCAATCCAGGAGCACGAGCTCCTTCTCGGTGTCTAGGGCGATGGCGGCCGCGGAACGCTCCTTGGTGGGCCAGGATCCCGCGGTGCCCAAGAATACGATGCGCACGGCGAGGGAAAGGGGCGGTCGATATTAGTCCCCGGGGGCGAGGGGGAAGCCACAGCCCTCTAGTCCGGTTCCCCCGGCCTGAAATCCACATGTAGTACTCTCGGGGTAAGATTTCACGAACATGGTTGACTGGGACCGCGTGGAGGAGCTCCGAAACAAGGGGTGGGACTGGGATCGGATCGCCGAGGATCCCAAGGTCGGTTACCAGGCCCCGCGCGGAGTGACGGACAGCGGCCGGGCCCTCCGGTCGTTGTACGCGAAACGGGCGCGGACGGCGAGCCGGGAGCCGAAGGCGGAGGAACCCAAAGCGACCCAACGGGGTGGCCAGAAGCCCAAATGGACCATCGCCCGCGTCGGGATGCTGCTCACGCCCATGCTCGCGATATGGTTCATCATCGCCTACTTCGTTCCCTCACCGGTCGGCGTCTTCATCAGCGCCATCCCCACCCTAGGGATCGCGTTGGCGGCCTCCGCCTTCCTTCTCGCGTTCGGGCTCCTTCGCTCCGAGAAGAAATGGACGACCGTCTTCCGAGGCGCCGTCGCGGCCGGCATCGTACTCGGACTTCTGCTGTCGGCTGTGTTCGGCATCGGGGGACTCTTGGCGGGGTACCCGACGTTGACCGGGGTCTGCAGCTCCGAGCCGGATAACTTCCACCATTGCGGAAATGCACTGTGGAGCTCGGGGGGCAATCCGGTCTACTTTTTCTACGGGTCCGCGGCATGTCCGTACTGCTCTGCCTCCAGCTGGGCGATGGTCGTAGCGCTCGAGCGATTTGGTACGTTGACCGGCCTTTCCTTCGCCTATTCTAACCCGAACGACGTCTATCCCAACACCCCGGAGACGGTTCTCGCTGCCGCGTCGCTCACGAGCAAGTACATCTCTCTACAGGTGGCCGAAACCACCTATACCGGCGCCATCACTTATGCCGGGTTTGCCAACGAGTACCAGAACGCGTACGTTGTGGCCTACGACCCCGGACCGAGCATTCCGTTCGTCGTCATTGGGGGACAGTACTACACGGCCCAATCATTGGTGAACCCGCAGGATTTGGCGGGGCTCAGCACCGGTGAGGTCCAGTCCCAGGTCAGCGCCCAGAGTGGCCCCGCCTGGTCGGCAATCTCGCCGGAGGCCGATTACCTGACCGCCTTCATCCTGAAGGTCGATGGTGGCCAGCCGTCGTCGCTGCTCACGGGGAACGTCCTGTCGGACTACGACAATATCAGCTAGACGCATCCCATGCGATCGGAAACGCTCCACGCGATCCTCCCACTCGCGATCATCGCCGGTCTGGCGTTCTCCTTGTTCGCGGCCGCCGAGACGGTCGACCCCGCGCTGCGAGGCATCTGCTCGGTCTCCCCATTCCTCTCCTGCAGCCGGGTCGACCAAAGTAACTATACGACCACGTTAGGGATCCCGGACTACGCCATAGGTATCGCGGGATTCGTCGTGCTGTTCGCGCTCGACGTTCAGGTGTACCGTCTCGGTAGAGGACGCTGGCTCGATGCCCTGACGGCATTCTCCGCGCTCGGGTTCGTGCTGTCCGGCTACTGGGGGTATCTCGAGCTCGGGAAGATCGGCGCGCTCTGCATCATCTGCTTCGGCGCCTATCTCTCGAACGTGGCCACGTTAGCTTTCGCGCTCCTTCTCCGGCGGCCCTCCAGCGGTTCCGGGCGCTCGGCCCGGCCCGCCGCGACGGCCGCCGACGACAGTTAGCCGACCCGGCTCAGTGCGCCGCCCGATGATAGGGGTGGGAGGACCCCTTCTTCCGGCGGCTGTCCTCGACCTTGACCCACGCGTTCGCGTGCACGATCCGGGATAGTTTCTTGGCGAACTGGTCCAGGTGGTCGCCTCGAATCCCGACGACCATCCGGTTCCCACCCATCTCGGTGTAGATCCGGGAACCGGTGCAGCCGAGGGATACCGCCACGCGGGCCCCGTTGTTCATGATCGGCATGATGGCGCACATCGGTCGGCCGTTCATCGGCACCGGCTGGGCCTCGGCACCGGCCCCGGCGGTTTCGAGGGCCAGCATCGCGGAATCGGGTCGGGCGAACAGCAGCACGCTCGTCGGGGCCATGGGCAACGTGCCGAGCGGACCGTACGCGACGTACTTCGGCGGCTTCGCGTTGTGCGGAACGTGGGCCTCCTCACCGGGGTTGAGGTAGCCTTCCTTCTGCATCGTGCCAATGGTTCCCATCAGGCGGGCTCCGAGGGGGCCCTCGGGGGGGATCCCGAGGACGAACGCCCCGATCTCGCACTCCTCGTGCTTGGCGAGAGCCGCGTAGAACGTCTTCTCGGTCCCCAACGCGAAGAACGTGCACACGGACGGAACGCCCCCGGGGTGCTCGGGAACTCCCGCCGGCGGGGAATCCAGATAGGAGACCTGCACCGGGGGCAGGTCGAGGTTCAGGTCCTTCGTGAGTTGCGCAGCTATCTCCTTGAGATGGTCCGACATGGTCGTTCGGACGAGGCAAGCGGGTCGGGTTTATAGCCGCCTACCCTCCCCGAAAACCCCTCTCCGGACGCGCGCATCCGGGCCCTCCTTCACCGGCGAGAATATGCGGGGATTTCGCACGGGTCTCGCGTTATATACTGCACCCAACTCGGCGGCCGGGAACTCATGCCGACCAACCCCGAACTGGCGATAGCAGCGGGCATTGCGATTGCGGGCGGACTCGTCGGGACGGGCATGGCCCAGTCCGGGATCGGTGCCGCCGGAATGGGGATCATCGCCGAGAAGCCCGAGAAGTTCGGTCAGGTGCTGTTCTTCTTCGTGATTCCCGAAACGCTGTGGATCATCGGGCTCGCGCTGGGCATTCTGCTCATCCTGAACGTGTTCTAGGGGCACGGCCCGCCGATGAGCCTCGAGCGCCTCGTCGCGGAAATCGAGAGCCGGGCCCAGCAGGAAATCGCGGGCGAGCAGGCCCGCTTCGAGAAGGAACAAGCCGAGATCGTCGCCGACCGGGCCCGTCGGATCGACGCGCTGCGCGCCGACGCGCTGCGTCGCGCGAACCAGGAAGCCGCCCGGGAACGCACCCGGCTCGTGGCGGGCGCCCGTCTCGAGGCCAAGAAGCTCGGCTACGAGTTCCAGGAGTCCCGCACCCAGGAACTCCTCGGAGCCGTCAAGCGGCAGCTGGCGGACTACACGAAGAGCCCAGAATATCCCAAGCTGCTCAAGCGCATGTACGCGGCGGCGACGAGCCGTCTCGGGAAGGAGCTCAAGATTCGGGGCCGAGCGGAGGACGCCAAGGTACTGAAAGGGGTCGCCGGCGCCGGATTCGACGACGCGCCCCTCCCCGTCTCGGGCGGTTTCGTGGCGGAAACCTCGGACGGTACCCGGCGACTGAACCTCACCTTCGACGAGCTCCTCCGACTCCGCGAGGACGAGCTCCGGTCCTTCCTGCCGACGTAACGGAAGGGGCCCGGATGTCGAGCTCCCCGTACGCGAGTTCGTTGGGCCGGATCAAGGCCCAGCTCCCCTCGTTCCTGCCGAAGGACCTCTACACCCCGCTCGCGAACGCCCCCGACGTGGGCGAGATCGCCAAGCTGCTGGAGCCCACGCCGTACGGGCCCTACCTCGGACAGGCCGCGGCGACGTACCGGGGCGCCGACCTGGTCGCCGTCGCCGTGAACCGATATTTTGTCCAGCGGAACCGGATGGGCCTCGAGGTGGCCCCGTTCGCCGGCCGGCCGATCGTGCAGGCGTACCTTCGGCGGTGGGACATCCAGAACGTGGGAGCGATCCTGGCGGCCAAGGTGCAGGGCCGGACCCTCTCGGAAGAGGAAACCTTCCTCGTCTCGCCCCGCGAGCTGCCGGCGGGGTTGATCGCTGGTCCCATGGTCCTCGACGACTTCCGGTTGCTGATGCAGGCGCCGACGGTCGAGGCCGTCGTGCAAGGCCTGGTCAAGTTCGGCTACGGAGCGCCCCTATTGCCGCTGGTCGAGAACTTCCAGAGAACGAAGGACATCTTCCCGCTCCTGTCGGCCCTCGACCGGTACTACTACGCCCAGCTCCTGGAGGCGACCCGTTTCTTCCAGGGAGACGAATGGACCGTTCGTCGGTTCGTCCAGAGCGAGATCGACAACCGGAACCTCCTGCTGCTGCTCAAGGGACGGGACGCGGGATTCGCCCCGGAGGTCGTCTTTGCCAAGTTCATCGAGGGCGGGGAGTTGGCCAAGGCCGCGGCCCAGGACCTCTACTCGACGGCCCGGGACGAACAGGACCTGGTCCAGTCCCTGGAAACGCGAGCCCCGCACCTCTCCGACGGGATGGAACGGTACCAGTCCGACCGGAGCTTGGTCGGCTTCGAGGCCGCACTGACCCGGGAGCGAGCCGTCGACCAGTTGAAGCAGCTCCGAACGTACCCGCTCTCCCTTTCGGTGATCTTCGCGTTCTTACTGCTCGCCGAGCTCGAGCGCAACGACCTCCAGCGGATCGTCTACGCGAAGGCGTACGGCGTGGAACGAGAGGAGTTCGAGCCGCTCCTCATCTCGCCGACGCTCTGACGGCGCCGGGGCGGATCGCTTACGGGGGCGGCGGAGGGGCGGGGGCCGTCGCGAATCCGATCGTCGTGGGGACGGTCCGGACCCGAGTGCTGCTGAGCGGGCGGAACGGCTTGCCGTTCCCGGTGTAGAACTTCGAGAATGTCTCGACGAAGATCAGCCGGGCCCCTTGGATGCCCGGCTCGAAGACGGCCAGCACGACGTTGAAGATCTGCCCGCCGATGAGAATGATGAGGGCGAAGATCGTGCCCAGGACCAGGCTCCCGGCGAGGCCGGAGTGATAGAGTCCGCCCGCGATGTGGTTCACGAGGATCGCCACGACGACCGAGGAGAGCAGGATCCCTACCAGCCGGAGGAAGGAGAGGATGTGGCTCAGGATCTCGGTGAGGGCCAGCATCCCCTGGCCTCCCTCGGCGTAGAAGATCGCCCCGATGCCTCCCACCAGGAGGGCCAGTTCGACCACGGTGGCGGGCGTCGGCGCCGTCAGACTGAGATGTCCGAGCAGCCGCTGGAACGTCTTGCTGACCAGCTGGAGCCCGAGGAACGTGAGTCCGAAGGCGATCGCAATGCCGGCGAGCCGGGCGACCATCTCCTTCCGGTGGTGGTGATAGTACGCCTTCAGCGCGCCGAGCGTGAAACCCAACACCACCATGGTGAGACCGATGAAACCGGCGACCAGGAACAGGTCGCCCAGGTTGCTTCGGACGTCCCAGTGGGGTCCCGGCAGTACGACCGTCGAGTAGTTGGATATCGGCCCAAAGAATTCGCTCGAGAACCACCCAAAGAGGATCGCCACGATCGAGGCCGGGACGAGCGTCCACGCGAGCGACTGCATCGCCTGGGGCGACATGATCCGCTTCAGGAACCCCTTGAGAGGGCCCGGCACGTACTGACGACCGGGGAATCCCGCGATCATCCAGAGCGAGAAGCAGAGGATCACAAGCCCGTAGCCCATGTCCGAGAGCATGAAGCCGAAGAACAGCGGGAACGCCAGGGCGAAGAGCCAGGTCGGGTCCCATTCGTCCGACTGGGGCAGGGCGTAGAACCGGATGAAGAACTCGAACCGCCGGACCCATTTCGGATTGTCGAGCAACGTCGGCGGCTCTTCGTCCGTTGGGACCTTGTAGAACACCGTCCGGCCCTGGGTGGCGACCGAGAGCGCCCCGTCGAGCTTCGGGAGGGACCGGACCGGCACCCAGCCCTCCAGCGCGAACACGGTCTCCCCGGCTCCGATCCGCCCGTAGACGTCGAGTTTGCGGGCTTCGATGGTGAGCGCCTCCTCGATCGCCGCTACCTGGGGATACCAGTCCTTCGCGAGCCCGGCGAGCTGGCCCCGGATCTCCGAGAGCCGAGCGTCCAGCGCAGCGCGCCGTTTCTCGAGCTCCGGTTTTCGTTCCGTGATCGTACCCTTGAGGGGAGGGACCGACGTGAGGACCACGCCGCGTTGCTGGGCGAGCCGGCTGACGGCCTCCGCCTGGTCCGAATTCACCGCGAGGACGAACCGGACGGTTTCGGGGCCCGGGGATTCGAGGAACGTGACGTCGGCCATCGCCGAGATCTGGGCGCGGAGGGCCCCGTACCGCTCCGTCGGCACTTCACCGAAGAAGCTGAGCAGGTGCTCGAGGTGGAGATAGTCGAGCGGCCCGGTGTAGAAGGAGAACCGGCCCAGTAGGTCGACCAGGTCCGCGACCGACTTCCGTTCCGTCTGGAGCCGCTCCTCCTCCTTCTTGAGCGCACTGACCGTTCCCTCGATCGGGATCGCGCGCGCCGCGACGAGGAGCCCGTCCCGGGTGGGAAAGGCCTGCGGCACCACCGGGCCGGTCGGGGGCAGCGCGCTCTTGATACCCCGGATGCGGAGCAGCTCGTCGGCGACCTGCCGCTGCACGTCGGGCGTGCCTTCCGCCGGGAAGATCGAAAGCGTGGGCTTGCTGAGCGGCTCGACCTGGATGACACCCTGGTCATGCAGGATCGAAAGGATCGTCTCGCGGTCGGTCTTGAGACCGATGACCCCGACCTTCGTCATCAGGACCGGTCGCAGGAATGCCATCGTGCTTCCGTGGGGGTACCGGGCTTCTCAGCTGAACTCGCCAAACAGAACGTTCAGGAAGTCCGGCCAGACCGGGCTCAGGTCCGGAAGGCCCGCCTTGCCCCGCTGGGCCAGGGACGCCTTCGCCTCGGACAGGATGCGGGTCGCTTCGGCATCGGCTTCCTTCTGGGCGCGGACCAGTAACGCGTCCGCCTCCTCGTTCGCCTGCTCCTGAGCCGCCTTGATCTGCGCCTCGCTATCGGCCCGCAGTTGAGAGAGCGTGAGGTCGATCTTGCCCCGGACCATCCGGAGCTGCGCGTCCCCGTCGACCTCGACCTGCTTCACTCGCTCGAGCGACGCGAGACTGTCCCGGTTCTCGATGCCGGTCGCCAGACCGGTCGCCACGGGGTCAGAGCACCCCCGCTTCCTTGAGCGCTACGAGGGCGACGACCACGACCAGGACGCGAACGCTCATCAGGCCGATCCGGACCCCGGCGAACCGGACCAGGTCACGCGGCAACGGGAGCCTCCGGAGCGATGTCGGATTCCTTCTCGAGCTTCCGTTTGACGGACTTGAGCATGCTGAACGAGTCCCGCTCGAGCTCGTCGAACCGGAACTTGATGTAGCGGACGGTGTTCTCGAGACGCGGCACGAGCACGTTCTCGATGGCGTTCGCCCGGCGCTTCGTCTTCTCGATCTCTTTGAGGAGCCGTCGCATCGCGTTCTCTTTCTCGGCGATGTTGAGAACGACCTGGTAGATTCCCTGGAAATGCCGGATTGATTCGTCGATCGAGGTGGGAAGGTCCAGAAGTTCCGGCGCCTCCAGAGGACTATACGCCGCGGCGTCGACCTGCGGGGTCCGGACGCCCATCACGTTCTTGGTCGCGACCCGGATCGGATGGATCTGCGGCAGGAGCATCGCAACGTTCTCGAGTCGGACCGGCCCCTCGAGCATCTCGGCCATCCGGATCGAGCCGTAGCCGCGGGCCACTTTCCGCTGCAGGTCGCCCCGCAGCTCCCGCGCCTCGCG
>JASHPV010000076.1 GCA_030037875.1 Thermoplasmata archaeon | reverse complement strand
CGCCGGGTCCCCGGAGGCCCGGAGGCCCTGGATCTGGACGAACACGTCCCCGATGGCACCCTCGGTCGGAGCGCTGCCCCCGACGGCGAGTCCGATGAGATCGGCCTGGGAAACGAGACCGGTCGGTCGACCATCCTCGACAATGAACACGCTCGACACCCGTTCTTGACTCATCAGCTGAGCGGCAGCCCCCACGGTCGTACCGCGCTGGACAGTGACCGCCGGGCTGTGCATGATGGTCCGGACCTCCACCTCCGCGACGGTGCCTCGATTCTCCACGTCCCGATGCCCCTGCGCCGTGGGGCGCCAGAGGACCTCTCCCAGGTCCGCGATCCCCACCGCGCCGCTCAATCCCCCTTTCCGGTCGATGACCGGAAGGGGGTGCGTTTCCAGATGCCGAAGCGCTTCTTGGCCCAGGACAATGCGCACGGGGTCGCGCTCTTGGAGAAGCAGGCTGAGCGGAGCCATCACCTCGTCGACCGTGTGGTTGGCGAGAACGGGGATGCCCGGCAGCGCCCGCACCAGGTCGGTGCGGGACACGATCCCGAGCAACTCGCCCTTCGGTCCGGTGACCGGCGCGGCTCGCATACCCGTCGCGAGCAGTTGCTCGCTGAGCTCCGGATACGCTGTGTCGGTTCCGACCACCGGTGGGAGCAGCATGAGGTGCTCGACCTTGGTCGTTAACGGAAGATTGATTCGGCGCGCGATGGCGTCGAACGTCACCATGCCGACTACCTTGCGGTGCTGGACAACGGGGATCTCGTGGATCCGCCTCGCCCGCATGATCCCGAGGGCCTGAGAAAGGGGGGAATCGGCGGTCAGCGTGATCGGCTTGGCGGTCATCATGTCGCCGGCGGTGGGCCAGTCGGTTGCCATCGGATTTCCTGCGCCCCCGTGAGACGGAGTCCCGTATAGGGTTTCGCCGGTGCGAAAATTCCTCAGGCGGTGTCGCGGGCCATTTGGTAGCCGTCCTCGCCGTCCGAGTAGTACGTCCGGAGGAGGTCGGTTACGGAAAACCGGAAATCCGTGTAGAACCGGATTGCGGTCGCATTGCTGACGCGGACCTCGAGCGTCACCCGGCGAAGCCCCTGGGTACGGCAGCGTTCGAGGAACGCTTGCATGAGCTGGGTCCCGATGCCCCGAGCGCGGTGGTCCCGGTCGACCGCGAACATCAGGATTCGAGCCTCCTGGTCCACCTGCATCACGCCGAGAAGGAAGCCCACCGGGCGGCCGAGGGCGTCGGCCGCGACCAGGAAGCCGTCCGGCCACTGCTGGCCGAGGGACAGGTAGAGCGAGCTGTCGTAGTTCTCGTGGAGAGAGTCTCGTACTATGTCGGCGATGATCGGGATGTCGTGGGGATGGAACCGGCGGAGCTGGGAGGCCGGAACGGATGGGGGCGCGGCGCCGCTCGGGACGCGGGGCGCGGTCTCAGCGATACATCTCACCCGGCCCCTCGGTCTCGATCTGCCGCATGCTCGTCATGGACTTCTTCTGCTCGTCCAGCGATTTCCGCATCTGCGCCTCGAGCACGCGGGCTTTTTCCCGGAGCGGCTTGGTGTCCAGGGCGAGCATCGGAACGAGCGGGTTGATCGATTCGATCACCTTCGCGGCCGCTCGGGCGTCCGGGAAGTCCTTGTGCGCCTGGGCCACGAGGCAGAGGACCGGAAGATGCCGGCCGAGGGCCGAGAGCAGCATCCCCCCGGCGAACCCCGTGATCACGCCGTTCGCTGGCTCGAACCCGAGCTTCTCAATCACCGGCACGGCTGGCCGATTCGCCATCGCAACGACCCGGGCGTCTCCTCGAACGCCTTCGTCGACCGGCTGGCCTTCAACGGCGACGACCATCTGGATTCCTTTCCGCTCGGACCAGTCGAGGAGCGACCGACCGAGATGGTTGAGCATCTCCACCGGGGGCTGGATATCGGAAATGGCGACGACGAGCTGGTCGCATTTTCGGTCGACGCCGCATACGAGCTTGCTGGCGTACATTCGGACCGGGGAACTGACCGCCCCCCCTTCCATGATGACGGTGGGGGGAAACCCTTCGCTGGCCACGTAGGCCACCGGGGTCATATCCAGGGCATGGACCAGGTACGAGGCGGCGACGGACCCGACGAGCCCGTGGGTAGGGAAACCCACGATCATCATCGACCCCGTGAGGGATTCGTCTCGGATGTCCACGACGCGGATCTCTTCCGTCATGTGGCCTTCCGACCGGGAGAAGCTCCGGGCATCATAAGCGGTTAGTTTCGCCCGTTCCCGTTCGGTGCACCCGACATCACGCGACGATACAACTCGAGATGCCGGGACACCATCGTGTCGATCGACCAGTTCTTGGAGGCCTCCCGGCCTTTGCGGCCCATTTCGGCCCGGGCCGCGTCGTCTTCCAAACGCACCAAGGCGTCGGCAAATGCGGTATCGGAGTCCACGACGATTCCCGCTCCCGTAGCGGCCATCTCCGGAATGGCTCCGGCGGGCCAGGCGACGAAGGGGCGACCCGCGGCCAGTGCTTCGGCGATGGTGATACCGAATCCTTCGTACTCGCTCGCGCTCACGATCACGTCCGCTGCCAGGAAACAGGACACGACCTCGGGACGAGCGACCGGCCCGAGCATCCGGACCGATACTCCCAACCGCTGGGCCAGCGCGGCGCAGTTCGTGGCATTGAACCGCGACGCCGGAACGTCGCGGCCAAGGATCACCAAGCCCCAGCGGTCCTTTACCCGGGCTATCGCCTCGATGAGACGATCGACCCGCTTGTTCTCGAAGAATCCGCCCGCGTAGACGGCCACGTGGGGGGTCGGCAGGGCCCATCGGGCCCGAACCACCGCCGGAGGCTCTGGGCTGGAGGCGAATTCATTGGCATCTATGCCGGAGGGAATCGTCTCCAGACGCCCGGGGGCGACCCCCCACCGCAGGAGCTGCCCGCGTTCGTACTCGGTCAAGCACACGTACTCGTCGAACGCGCGTATGGCTCGGGGGAAGTACCGTTCGAAATACCATCGGTCCCAGGCGCGGGGATGCATCGCGTACTGATAGAATCCGTAGCCGGTGAGCACCTGCGGCCAGTCGAACAGTCGGGCCACCGGGAAATAGAAGTCCGCGCACCAGATTCGGTTCCCGTGGAGGTGGAAGAGGTCGGCATCGATCGACCTTAGTTGACGGAGGTAGCCCGACGGCACCCGTACGCCGGCCACCGAGCGCATGGGAAGACGGATCACTTCGACCCCATGGATCGACTCGTGCTCGGAAGTGCCGGATTCCAGCTGGGTGAGTACCGTGGCTCGATGACCCCGTACTACGAGGTTTTCTGCCAACATCTGCACCACCCGCTCCGTTCCCCCGGGAGCGGGAAAGTACCGGTGATTGGCCAGGAGGACATGCATGCCGAGGGGTAGTGGGCGGGGAGGAAAGGGTTTCTCCGCTACGAGTTCCGTGACGATGTTTGCTACCGAGAGTCCTCCCGGACTTCAGTGGGCTGTGGCGTTCTCCCCGATCCGGACGCGGCAGAGCGAAGGCAAAGCTCCTCGGTAAGGAGCCGTCCTATCGGCTCTCGTCCACTTCGTTCAA
>JASHPV010000075.1 GCA_030037875.1 Thermoplasmata archaeon | reverse complement strand
CCGTCGTTCCTCATCTCTACCGGCTCGGACGCCGGATGGGAGAGATCGACGTCTTGACAACCTTCGCCGCCGAGGCGCAGGAGCGGGGGTACGTGCGGCCGGTCGTGGACGACAGCCGGGTCCTCCAGATCCGGGAGGGGCGGCACCCGATCCTCGACCGTCAGCTCCGAAGGGAGTTCGTCCCCAACGACACCGACCTGGACGTCGAGTCCTCCCGGTTACTGCTGCTCACTGGTCCGAACATGTCGGGCAAATCGACCTACATGCGGCAGGTGGGGCTGCTCGTCGTGATGGCCCAGGTCGGGGCCTTCGTGCCCGCCCGCTACGCCCGGATCGGACGAGTAACGGCGCTCTTCACTCGGATGGGCTTCACCGACGCGATCGGCCGCGGGAAATCCAGTTTCCTGGTCGAGATGAGCGAGGTCGCGGAAATTCTCCGGGACGCCGATGACCGAAGTCTCGTCCTCCTCGATGAGGTGGGGCGGGGCACGAGCACCTTCGATGGACTGGCCTTGGCATGGGCCACGTTGCAGTATCTGCACGACCGGATCCGGTGTCGGACCGTCGTCGCGACCCACTTTCACCAGCTCACCGGATTGGTGGAGGGGCTGTCGGCAGCCCGGAACGCCCATTTTGCCGTGGTCGAGAAAGAACACGAGATCGTTTTCCTTCGAACGATGGTTCCCGGTAGCACCGACCGGAGCCTCGGACTGCATGTGGCCCGCGTCGCCGGGGTTCCACCGGCCGTGCTGGCCGAGTCGGAACGGCTGCTCAAGCATCTCGAGTCCGAGGGGATCACTCTCCCCGGACGCACCGCCGCCGCGAAAGTCCGGCCCTCCCGGTACACTCAGGCTATCCTGCTCCCGTCGCCGGCCACGCCTGACTCCGAATTTGAAAGGGCACTGAGGGCGCTGGACCTGAACGCCCTCTCTCCGCTGGAGGCCCATCGCTGGCTCGTGGAATGGCGTCGCCGCCTCGAGACCCGGTCGGGGCCTGGGGCCCCCCAGTGAAGACACCCACTCTGCCCCGGACGCCTATTCATCGGCTCCCGCCGGAAGCCATCGAGCGGATCGCGGCGGGGGAAGTGGTAGAGGGCCCCGCGTCGGTCGTGAAGGAGCTCGTCGAGAATGCGCTCGACGCCGGGGCCACGGAGATCGAGATCCGACTCGAGGGGGGCGGGCTCGAGCGGATCGTGGTCTCGGACGACGGCGCGGGAATTCCCGCCGACGAGCTCGCCCTGGCCGTCGAGCGTCATGCAACGAGCAAGCTGTCGGACGCTCAGGACCTGCCCCGCGTCGCTACCCTCGGATTCCGAGGCGAGGCCCTGGCGGCCATCGCCCAGGTCTCGCGACTCCGGATCGTCTCCCGGACCTCCCCCGACGCGAGCGCGCACGGGCTCAGCGTGGACGGGGGAAAGGTCGGCCCGGCCTTCGATGTAGGGCGGTCCGTCGGCACCACCGTCGACGTACGGGACCTCTTCTTCAACACGCCGGCACGACGGAAATTTCTCCGGAGTCCCGCCGCCGAGCAGGTCGACGCCGTGGCCGCAGTCGAACGGCTCTACCTCGCCCATCCGTCGGTCGCGATCACCGTCCTGGCCGGGGAGGAGGAAGTAGCGCAGTACCCTCGCGCGTTGAACCTCGAGGAGGCGGCGACCTGGGTGTTCGGCTCGGAATTCGTTTCCGCTCACTTCACCGTGCGGTCGGCCCGCGACAGCCCGGTGCAATTCTACGGCATCTTCGGTCGACCCACCGTCACGCGCGGGACATCGGTGGCGGTCCAAGTCTCGGTGAACGGACGGGCCATCGTCTCTCGGCCCCTCTCCCAAGCGGTGCGAGCCGCCTACCAAGACTACCTCCCTCGTACCCGTTTTCCCGTCGGGGCCGTGCAGCTCGTGCTCGACCCGGCCCGAGTGGATGTGAACGTCCATCCCACGAAGCGTGAGATCCGGATCCAGGGAGAACGCGAGGTGGCCGATGCCCTTCGCCGCGCGATCCGAACGGCTCTCGTCGGAGGACCCCAATTCGCCGACCTCGCCGGACCTCGGGCCGGGCCACGCGCATCGACCCGCGCTGCCCGTCCGAGCCAGGCGGAGAAGGCCCGCCTCCACCCTTCCGCCAACACTGCTCCGGTGTCTCAACAGACCCTGCTCGACCTTCCAGGGACCAGCCACCGGGTCGCCGGTACGGTCCGACATCCCGCTCTCGCTCTCCTCGGATCGGTCTTTCGGCTCTACTGGGTGGCCGAGTCGGACGGAGACCTCGTCCTCATCGACCAGCACGCGGCCAGCGAACGCGTCCTCTACGACGAGCTCCGAATCACCGGCCGACTCGGGCGACAGGAGCTCATGGAACCGCTTCGAGTGCCCTTGACAGCGCGCCAGCGGTCCGCGTTGGCGGCGCACGGAGACACACTGCGCGCGTCCGGTTTCACCGTGGAGGAGTTTGGGGGGAACCAAGTCCGGGTGCGAAGCGTTCCGTCCTACCGGGGACACCGCGCCGAGGCGAACGCGCTCCCGTCGCTGCTCGACGAGCTGGCCGACGGGGGCCGACCCACCGTTCCCGAGGGGATGGTCGAGCGCGTCGCGGCCTCCGTCGCATGCCACGCGGCGGTTCGTGCCGGAGACGAGGTCAGCGCCGAGGAGATCGGCCGGATTCTCGAGGCGCTCTACCGTACCGAGGCACCGGCGTATGCCTGCCCGCACGGGCGGCCGGTATTGGTCCGGCTCTCCCGGGGCCGCCTCGATGGCTGGTTCCTTCGGAAGGCGCCCTAGCCGGCGACGTAGCCCATCAGGGCCTGCTCGAACGCCCCGGCATTTTTCTCTCCGCTGAACCGGTCCGCGAAGGCCTTGCCGGCCTCCCCGATCTTGCGCCGCAGCGCGGGGTCCGCGAACAGCTCCGCGAACTCCGCCGCGTAGTCGCCGGGATCGTCCGAAGCCACGGTCCGAAACTGCCGTTTCGGGTCCGCGCCTTCGAAGGCCACGCGCTGGGAGACGATCGCCGGTAGCCCGTAGCGCATCGCCTCGGCCACTGCGTACGCGGGACCCGTCTCGAGGCTGGGGAACAGGAACAGGTCGGCCGCCCGCAGCGCGCGCGCCTTCGTGGCGTCATCGCTCGTCCCCAGAGGCAGCACGCCGGGGTCCTGCTTGGGAGAACTGCCTACGATCAGGAAACGCGCGCCGGGGAAGAAGACCCGGGACCGGCGAAACGCTTCGAGGGCGATGGGCAGGCCCTGGGCGTCCGGGCGGTGACCGACGAACGCCGCGACCGGGACGTCCGTCGGAATCTTGAGCGCGATCCGGGCCTGTTCCCGGGTCTCGGTAAGGTCGGGGTCAGGGGTCGTCGGCGGCAGCACGTTCAGCTTTCTCGACGCGAGTTTGTGGAGCTGGGCCAGCCGGTCCCGGGTGGA
>JASHPV010000074.1 GCA_030037875.1 Thermoplasmata archaeon | reverse complement strand
TTCGAGGGCGGGACCCGACCCGTGATGGAAGCGGCCACGGCGAGGACGACGCCGATCCCGAGGAGGGAGCCCCCGCCGATGAGGATCTCGGACTGCACGATCGCGCTGCTCACCACCACGGGCACTACCGGGGCCGGTTCCGGGACTCCCGCGTACAGAAAGCCGAACATGCCGGCATCAAAGTGTCCCGGTATCGTGCAAATGTACTCGTAGTAGCCCGGAGCGGAGATCACGAACGAGCCGCTGTTGTACGTCCCGGTCGAGGCCGGTACCGGGATGTTCACCAACGGCGGGTGCTGGGTGAAGAATGTCGTGAAGTTCCCGGAGCTCAGGTTGTAGTTCGGGAGCGGCGACAGGGTGAAGGTGTGGCTCAGGGAGCCCAGATTTCCGAAGAAGACCGTGACCCCGAACGGGAAGGTCGAGACCGTCGAGGCGTCCAGTTCGTCCGAGATGAACACGAGGCTGTTGCTCGCGTTCACGTAGAACGTCAACTGGTAGCTCACCGGCGACGTCACGTTGAGGAAGCCGTACAAACCGGCCTGGAATTGGTAAGGGATCAGGGACACGAACTCGAAATGCCCGCCGGCCATCGAAGCGTTCACGGAGAGGTTCACGGCGGTGGTTGAACCCGCCGGCATGGTGACGTTCAGGAGAGGAGGGTGCGTGGAGAAGTACGCCGAGAGCTGCGTCGGGGACCAGTTCTGCGGGAACCTTTCGGATCCGCTCGACGAGAGCGTGAACGTGTGGTTGTACGTCCCGTTGTTGTGAAGGGTGATCGTCAGGTTCTGTCCAGAGGTGGCATGGATCGCGTTGGGCACGAAGGCCGGCACGTCGGAGGTGTTGATCGTCACGTTCACGTGCGAAGGGAGCGCCGGGGCCGTCGAGACGTGGGGTAGGCCGAGTTCCTGGCCTTCTTGGGCGGCTCGGGCCAGGGGGGCGACGACCGGCAGGATCACGGCCAACAGGACAACGCTGGAGACCAGCGAGGCCACGGCCGCGCGACGAAGAGTCCGTGGCCTATTCATAGCCGGGCGGCGTCTCGACCGACGACCGTTTGATATCTCCCACGTACCAATTCCCGCCTCTCCCCGATAGGGAGGGCGCCTCACATCGTCGCTTCGCCGCGACTCGCCGGAGCGGACGGACTGGGGGGCACCACGGCGACGTACCGGGATTCCAGCGTTCGGGTCCCGGTGTCCAGGTACGCCAACGCCCAGGCGATGAGCAGCGCCCAGAGCGGGGTGAACGCCTGGCCGGCGAGCCACTGCATCGGGGACGCCGGTTCAAGGCTCACTTCCAACAACTGGACCGCCGCTGACATGCCCAGGGCCACGACCACCGAGACCCCATAGAGGACGGGACGGGCGTATCTGGACGGGGGAGTCGCCGGCCCGGTGGGCGGCACCCAGTCGACCGCATCGGCCGGGTCCGCGTGGCCGATGTGGTACGGGTCCACGTGGCGGTGACGGTCGATCAGCCGACCCAGCCGGACCACCCGTGCGATCAGGTACACCGCGAACATCGTGGCCAGATAGACCACGACAGAGGCGCCGGCGAGAATGAGGTCCAGCGCGTTCTGATTGGCCAGACCCTCCACTTGGCCCCCGTTGTCGGCGCCAGTGAAGACATCGAAGAAGGCATGGGTGGAGCACGTCACAACCGCGATCACCAGGACGTAGAGTGCAATGTCCAGGGGCACGGGTCCGAAGGGGAACATGTGAGGGACGGTGGACTTGAGCGCCCTCGCAGTTTCTCGGCGGAAACCGCCGAACAGAACCGCTAGACCGATGACGCCCACGATAACGAACCCCGTAGCGATTCCCGTGGCCGTCGGTCCGGGGGGCAACAACGCTGCCGGCCCCACCCAGAACATCACCCCGCCCACGCCGAGGAACGTCCCGAGGACGGCTACGACGACCGAGAGGATCGCGTCGCGTCGGTCGTCCGATGGAACGGTGTCGACGGGATGGATTACCTCCGTGCGGCCGCCCCCACTCTCCGGCCGACCGGGGGGCCGTTCAAGCCGTATCGGTCCGTACCCGGGTCAAGGACCGCCGGAGCTCGTCTTGGCGTCCTCGGGCTCGACCCGACGGATCAGCTGCGTCGTGATCTCGATCAGGGGATGGTGCGACGCGCGGTCGATCGCGATGTCGTCGAGCGTCTTGAGATGGTGCTCCTTCGCGATGCGCTCGAGGCCGATCTCGAGGCGGGCGAACTCCTGGGACTTTTCGGAACTGAGGATGAAGGCCTGCAGGTTGTGAAGCCCCATCTCGCGCGCCGCCAGCGCCCGGTGGTGCCCATCGACGAGGATCCATTGGGAGCCCTTCTCGACCACGAGCACGGGCTCGGCGAACCCGCGTTCCAGCTCGTACCGACGCCCCTCCAGCTCGTCCTCGTAGACCTTCCACTGGGTCGGCTTGAGCTTCGCGATGGAAACGAGGCCCCTCCGGTACGTGAACGGAAGGTGGTAGCGCTCGGACAGGAGCTTCCGGAGGGTCTCGGCCTTGGCCGGAGAGGCCCGTTCGAAGTGGGAACGAACGATGTCGAGGTTGGAGATGACGCCGCACAGCTTCCCCTCCTCGTCGATGATCGGGAGGTCCCGGAGCCCGAAACGGAACATGATCCGGGCCACGTCGTCGATCCCCATGTCCGGGGTGGCGGTGTACGTCCCGGTTCGGATGATGTCCCGGATCTTCCGTTCGCGGTGGTTGGCGTTCCGCAGGAGTTCTTTCGTGCTGACGAAGCCGATGAGGCGGCCACGGTGGTCGGTGACCGGCAGGCCGTGGTGCCGGCTCCGGGTCACCGTGTCGATCGCGTGACCCACGGTGTCCTCCGAGTCGAGGTGCTCGACGGAGAGCACCATGTAGTCGCGGACTTGGACGCTCATCGCGAAGGGTGCGGCGTCCCGGGGGCCTCGTCCCGCAGATACGACGCCACGAGGTGGAGCAGGATGTGATGGAGGTCCTCGATGTGCTGCATGTTGTCCGAGGGGACGATGATCGCCACGTCGCACAGCGCCTTCATCTTCCCGCCGCCCCGACCGATGAACCCCACCGTGGTCATCCCGAGCTTGCGGGCCTCCTCGAGCGCCCGCAACACGTTGGGAGAGTTCCCACTGCCGCTGATGCCGATGGCCACGTCGCCCGGCTGACCGTGGCTCTTGACCTGCTCCGCGTAGATCTCGGAAAAGCTCGTATCGTTGGCCCACGCCAGGATGACCGACATGTGATCCGAGAGCGAGTGGGTCCGGAACCGCTTCCGCCCCTCGCCAATGGTCAGTTTGGCGATGTCCTGGGCCATGTGGCTGGCCGTGGAGGCGCTGCCCCCATTCCCGAAGAAATAGAGCGTGTGGCCCTCGTCTCGGGCCTTTAGGAACACCGGGATCGCCCGGGCGATCCCGTCGACCACGAAGCCGTCGCGGAGAGCGCTCTGGGTGTCCTCTAGGTAGCGCTGGACGTACTTCGTCAGGGAGGGGTTGGGCTCGCTCATCGGTGCACCATCAGAATGCGGGATCCCTCGGCGGAGATCCGCACGGGCATCGGCTCCAGCGGCGAGAGGGCCTTCGCTACTTGAGCGCTTCTCTCGGGCGGGTGGAACATGAGGAGAAAACCCCCTCCCCCGGCCCCCGTGATCTTGCCCCCGAGCGCGCCGGCCGCTTTTCCCCGCGCGTACCAGTCATCGATCTGGTCGTTCGAGATACCGGCGGTCAGTCCTCGTTTGAGCTGCCATCCTTCGTCGAGCAACGCCCCGGCGCGGTCCCAGTCCCGGGCCACCAGCGCGTCACGCGTGGCGCCGGCCAGGTCGCGCATCCGGAGCAGGGTATCGCGGTTCTCCGTCGTCCGGGCCTCCTGGTCCTTCAGGATCGGCTGGGCGCTGCGGGTCGTGCCGGTGTAGAACAACGTGAGGTGTTGCGAGAGCGCGTCCAGGTCGTCCAGGGACAGCGGGAGCGGATGGACGCGGACCGTGTCATCCGGCCGGAACTCGAAGTAGTGGAGCCCCCCGTAAGCGGCCGTGTACTGGTCCTGCTTGCCGAGCGTGCCGTGCAGGATGTTGATCTCGATGCGGCACGCCTCCTCGGCGAGCTGCGCCGGGTCGACGATCTGGCCCTTGTACCCGTAGAGCGCGTTCAACAGTCCCACGGTCAGGCTGGAGGAAGAGCCGATCCCCGTTCCCTCGCCCGGAATGTCCGCAATAGTGTGCACCTCCACGGCCCGGTGGACCTGCGTGAGGCGGAGCGCCTCCCGGACGAGCCCGTGCTGGAGGTCGTCCACCGATTCGACGTTCTCCGTCCGGGAGTAGGCCACCCGGATCGACCGGTCGAACTTCTCGTTCACCAGCACGTGGATGAACCGGTCGATGGCGGCGCTCGTCACCGCCCCGCCGTCAAAGGACCGGTAGAACGACGGGAGGTCCGTGCCGCCGCCGGCGAAGGAGATCCGGAACGGCGTCCGTGTGATGATCAAGGCGTCGCGTCGGACGGGCGGCCACTTCTTATCGGTTCGGGCCGGGAACTCCCGGGGTTTCGGACTTCCGGGCCGATGTCCCGGTGGCCTCCGTTTCCCGGGACCATCGCAGACGGGCCCGGCGGCCGTAGAACCGGTGGGCTTGCCCCGGCAGGTCGGTCAGAGGCGCTAGGCCGGGAAGAGCCGCCGCGAACTGAACCGCTCGCCGGTCAAGAACTATGCCGATGCCTCGGTCATGTTCGGAGCGGATCATCCGGCCCAGGGCCTGGAGCATTCCCCGTTGGGTGGGCGCCAGCACGGCGTACTCCCAACCCCGCCCTTGCGTCCGCTCGTCCAGGAACTGACGAAGGGCCTCCCGCTTGGCCGTCGGCTTGGGAAACGGCAGGCCGACCATGACCACCGCTTCGAGCGTCTCGTCCGGAAAGTCGATGCCCTCGGCCACCCGGCCCCCGGCCACCCCCAGGAACGCCCCGGCGCCGGGGGATTGCTTGAACCCATCGATGAGCCGCCACAGGTCGCCCATCGAGAGCGTCCGGGCTTCGACCACCGCGCCTCGCGGGAGCTGGGCGGCGAGGCCGGCGGCCAGGATCCGGTCCATCAACGAAAAGCTGGGAAAGAAGACCGCCGTCTTGACCGGCAGGACCTCGAGAATCTCGGCGATACGGTCCGCTAGATGCTCGAGCGCCGTCGGGTCGGTCTGGAGCTCCTCGTACCGGGTCGTGACCCCGGGGTCGTAAAAGTACACGCGATTTTCGGGCGGGAACGGGGTCGGTAGCTGGACGAGCCGGCTCG
>JASHPV010000073.1 GCA_030037875.1 Thermoplasmata archaeon | reverse complement strand
ACCTTTTCGGCGAGGAGTGGCGGCAGAACTTCCTGGAGCTGAATGCTTCCGACGAACGTGGCATCGACACCGTGCGTACGACGATCAAGAGCTACGCCCGGAGCGCGCCGATGGGCGGGGGCTTCAAGATCCTGTTCCTCGACGAGGACGACAATCTCACCGCCGAGGCCCAGGCTTCGCTCCGCCGGCTCATGGAGCGATACTCCGCTGCCTGCCGGTTCATCCTGTCGTGCAACTACTCTTCGAGGATCATCGAGCCCATTCAGTCCCGATGTGCGGTGTTTCGATTCCGGATCTACTCGTCGGAGCAGATCCTGCTCATGTTGAAACGGATCGCGGCGGCGGAGAAGCGGGAGGTCGCCCCGGACGCCTACAAGGCGATCATCGAAGCGAGCGACGGGGATCTGCGTCGGGCCGTCAACCTCCTTCAGCTGGCGGCGACGTTCCGAGACCGAGTCGACCTCGCCGCCATACGGGAAGTCGTGACCTCGCCGCTCCGAGACGAGGTGGAAGCGATTTTCGGGACCGCCCTTCAGGGAGATTTCCTCACCGCCCGGGAGCAGCTTTTCCGGTTGTTCGTCGAGCGCGGCGCCAGCGGCGAGGACATCCTTCGGTCGCTCCACAGCTACGTGGTGGGCGAACCGGGGCCGCCGGTTTCTCCCACGGAAAAGATCCAGCTCATCCAGTATCTCGCGGACGTCGACTTCCGGCTCGCCCAGGGCGCCTCCGACCGGATCCAGCTCGAGTCGGTACTGGCTCGAATCGCCGCCATCAAGGCGCGGAACCGGTGACCGGGTGACGGCCCAACGACGAGTCCACCGGAAGCCCATCGTGTACCGCCGAGCGGTCGTCGAGGGCGCGCTGACGCTCTCCGAGCGCAGCCGGCGGGCCATACGGGCGGGGCGGGTCGAGAAAGGGGACCCTCTGGTCGCGGCCGAACTGGCCGGATTGATGGCCATGCGGCGTACGCCGGAGCTGATCCCCCACTGTCATTCGATCCCGTTGACCGGCAGCCAGGTCATCGCCCGCGCTACCCGGACCGGCGTGAAGGTGGAGGCGGAGGCCGAAGCGCTGTGGCGGACAGGTGTGGAGATGGAGGCCCTCGTGGGGGCCACGGTGGCCCTGCTCACGGTGTGGGACATGGTCAAGTACCTGGAGAAGACTCGCGGCGGGAGCTACCCGGAGACCCGGCTCGGTCCGGTCCGCGTCGTTGCCCGGGAAAAGCGGGCGATCTCGGGAGCCAAGCGATGACAGGAACCACGGCCAGCGCGGGACGGCACCACCTCGGCGGGGACCGCTCCATCGGATTCGTTGTCCTCAGCGTGTCCGACACGCACACCCGGGAGGACGATCCCTCCGGCCACCTGGCTCGCGACCTCGTCACCCAGGCCGGTCACAAGGTGCTGCACTACGACCTGGTGGCGAACAGCGTGGCGGACCTGCGCGACAAGCTCGATCCTTTGCTCAAGGAGATCCCGGTCGAAGCCGTGATCACGGTCGGAGGGACCGGGGTGAGTTCTCGGGACCTAACGGTGGCCGCCCTGGAAGCGATGGGGGGACGACGGCTGGAGGGTTTCGGCGACCTCTATCGGACCTTGAGCTACCAGGATGTCGGTCCCCTCGCCATGTTGAGTCGAGCTTCCCTGTTCCTCGTGCGAGATAAGCCCGTGTTCGCCCTGCCGGGATCGGAACGGGCGGTACGAACGGCGCTCGAGAAGCTCGTGCTGCCTGCCGTCCAGCACCTGATCGAGGAGCTGGAGCGGTAGGACGCGGCGGCGGTCCCTCAGCGCCCGGGAGTGCGGCGCATCCCGACCGCCCCCAAACGGGGTGGCCCCGGGTCGAGTATCTGCTCCGCCACTCCCTGGGCCCGGCAGAAATCCGACCAGGCCGGATTCGCGTCGACATGGTGGGCCAGGAGGATTCCGCGAGGCGAGAGGGCGGCCCAGGCGGACCGCAGCTCGAACCGGGCCCGGTCGGCGTCGGGCCCATTGTCGTACAGGAACAGGTCAACGGGGCTCTGCTCCTGGAGCAGGTTCCGGAGATTGTCCATCGTGTTGCCCAGAACGAGGGTCCACCGCCCTCGCAGGGCCGGCGGCACGAACTGGCCGACGTTCACGTCCCGAACGCTTTGGATCCGGTGCGCAGTGGGTCCCGGGCCCAACGAGTGGAGAGAGCCCTCTCCGTTCGCCTCGAGGGCCGCAAGGATCCAGGCGGTTGTGTAGCCCGGTCGAACTCCGGTCTCGATCACTCGGTTCGGCCGCTGGCTCCGGACCAGAACGTAGAGGAGTCCCGCCTGAGGGAACTCCTGAGTAGACGGGATCCCTGCGCCCCGGTTGATGAGTATATCGGGAAGGGCGCTAGCGGCCACCTCCCGCCGAAATCCTTGGATTTCAGATTCGGGCCGGCCGGTCAGGGCCGCCACGCGATCGATGGAGGCCTGGCGGAATCTCACCATCCGCTGTCGGATGGCATGACGAATCGCGGGACGGAGCAGCACGGGCGGACGGCTGCGCAGCGGCGGAGGCAGGGTGATCGAGGAGCGCTCGACCGAGAGCGGGACACTTGATGGAGAAGGCGCCGGGTCCATCGAGTCGGGAAAGGCGTGCCCCTACTTTATCGCACCGTCAAGTGGCCTCAATTTGCGGGGGGAAAGGCGCTCCCGCCACGCTCCATCGTTCGGGTTACGCCGCTTCAACGACAACCGTTTAAAGGGCTCGAGACTCGTTACGATGCTTCACGGGAGGAATCACAGAATGACCGTCTCCACGCTCGACAGCGCCAGCTTCGACAAGTTCACCCAGCAGAATGCGGCGGCCGTCATCGACATCTGGGCCCCCTGGTGCGGACCCTGCCGGATGGTTTCCCCGATCGTCGATCGTCTGTCGGAAAAGTACCACGGGAAGGTGGCGTTCGGCAAGCTCAATTCGGATGACAACTCCGACAAAGCAGGCGCGCTGGGCATCATGAGCATCCCGACGCTGCTGTTCTACAAGCAGGGCAAGCTCGTCGACCGAATCGTCGGCGCCTATCCCGAAGACACCATTACCGAGCACGTCCAGCAGCTCCTCTGACTGCGGCGCGCCGGGACGGGCGCCTCCCCGTCAACGGAGGCCCGGGGGACCTGAATGACGGCCACCTCGGAACCGGACACCCAACTGGCCCGGTACACCTTCAAGCGGAAGCTCGACGAGATCGCCGGCGCCCGCGGACGCGCCACGGAATTGATCTCGCTCTACGTTCCGCCGGGAAAGCAGCTCTCCGACGTGATGGCGTACCTGCGGAACGAGTACGCCCAGAGCTCGAACATCAAGAGCCGAACGACCCGGAAGAACGTCATGTGGGCGATCGAATCGCTCATGGGCCGGGTCCGTCAGTTCAAGGAGCCCCCGAAGAACGGGGTCGCCTTCTTCGTCGGCAGCAAGGCCGTGGGAGCGGACAAATCGGTGCCGGTCACCTTCATCGTAGAACCCCCCGAACCGCTCAACACGTACCTCTACCGATGCGATTCAACCTTCTTCCTCGACCCCCTGCTCGACATGATCCACGAGCCCGAGCTGTGGGGTCTCATCGTCCTGGACCGGGCCGAAGCGACCCTGGGATACCTCCGCGGAAAGAGGATCGAAACTCTCCGCAACAAGCAGTCCCAGGTGCCCTCCAAGCACGGGCGCGGCGGACAGTCCCAGCACCGTTTCGAGCGGCTGATCGAGCACGCGGCGCACGACTTCTTCGTGCGGGTCGGCGAGATCGCCAACGAACTGTTCCTTCCGAAGAAGGACGTCCTGAAAGGTATCCTGGTGGGAGGACCGGGCGCCACGAAGGACTTCTTCGTGAAGGAAGGGTTCCTCCACTACGAGCTGCAGCAGAAGGTGGTCCAGCCGCTCTTCGACACCGGCTACACGGACGAGTACG
>JASHPV010000072.1 GCA_030037875.1 Thermoplasmata archaeon | reverse complement strand
GCTACGCGTGAATGGACACGGGGGGATTTGAACCCCCGACCTCTGCTTTGCGAAAGCAGCGATCTTCCGCTGATCTACGTGCCCGCGGGGCGGCGGACGGTCGCTGTTCCTTAAGGGTTTGTGGACGGCGCACGCCGGTGCTTAGGCGGCTACCGTGCTCGCAGGGTGAGCGAGGTCCTGTGGGGACCCTGAGGTCTCCGAGCTGCGACCGGGGCGAGGCCGACCCAGCCCTTGGTCCGGAGCGCCGGGATTGGACGGAGGAGAGCCGGGAGGCATCCGCGGGCCGGCACGGGACCGGATCGCGATGAGCGCCCGCTCGTCCGAGTCGTAACGGAACAGTTCCGCGTAACGGCCCCAGTTGATGATGTTGAGCACGTAGGAGTCGCCGGGAGCCGTGGTGAAGGCCAACAACCGCTGGACATCCTCCTCGGTAAGCCGACCCTCCGGGGCGCTTTCGAGGGCCCGCAGGATGGTCTTGAACAATGTCGTCTTCTTGAGCTGCTCTCGCAGGATGGTCTTCCGTTCGCGGATCGACGCCGAGAGCATGCGGCGACCGATATCGGTCAGGATAGCGCGCCCGTCCACGACCTTCACGAGCCCGAGCGCCTCGGCGTAGTCGATCGAAGGAAGGATCTCGTCGATCTCGAGGTCGAGGTCGTCGGCTAACCGAGCCACTTCCTCGTTGCCCTTGTGCTCGTCCAGCAAAACGAGGAGCCCCTGCATCTCGGACGGGGACGCTTTGGGAAAGGTGGTGGGCACGATCCTCAACCGTTCCTGGAGGGGACTCTCTGACCGGAACCGAGGGCTAAATACTTTGGTCTCACCCGGGTTACTCGCCCTCTCCGGTGGGGGCTGCCGGCGCCACGGCGGACGCGGGCGGGGCGCCTGACGAAGCCGGCAGCGCGCCGGTCTCCGGGAGTGGTTTCGCGGCCGCCCCGGGCGGAGGCGCCCCTTCGGTGATCAGCGAATACAGGTAGTCCGTGAGTTCGTAGAAGGCTTCGGATTTCCGGTCCCGGGGACGCGACAGGTTCACCGTGACTACCGCGAGAACCCGGCTCGGGCGGTGGGACAGGACGACGATCCGGTCGGCCATCAGCAAGGCTTCCTCAATGTTGTGGGTGACGAGCACCACGGCCTCAGGCGGAAGTTCGGGGTCCCGCCATAGCTGAAGCACCTCTTCCCGCAACCCCTCCGCGGTCAAGGCGTCCAAGGCGGAGAACGGCTCGTCCATCAGAAGGACCGCGGGTTCCACTGCGAGGGCCCGGGCGAGACCGACCCGCTGGCGCATGCCGCCGGACAGTTCCCTCGGATAGGCCTCTTCGAAGCCGACGAGCCCGGTCACTGAAATGTACCGCTCGACCTGGGCGTTGATCTTCTCCGGGCTCCAGCCGCGAGCCGTGAGCCCGAACGCGACGTTCTCTTTAATCGACAGCCAGGGGAGCAACGCAAAACTCTGGAAGACCATCGCCATCTCGTTGCTGGTGGAAAGGACCGGCTTGCCCCGGAAACGGACCTCGCCCGAGGTGGGCCGCTCCAACCCCTGGATGATCCGGAGGAGCGTCGACTTTCCACAGCCGGACGGGCCGATGATCGCCACGAAATCGCTGTCGGCGACGTCGAAGCTCACGCCGTTGATGATCGAGATCGTCCCGTGATGCGAGGGGTAGTCCTTCCGGATCGAATCGACCTCGATGAGGCTCATATCGTTCCGCCCATTCTAGCCACTCTGCTTTCCGGCGTCCGACTCAGTCGTACTTGTACTTCTCAACGGCCCGCCGATACAAAGGTTTCCACAGAAGTTCGTTCACCACGACCACCGTCACGACGAGCGCCAGGAGCGCCGCCACGTAGACGGCGGGGCTGTTCTCCGCGAACCCGGCCTGAATCAGCTGACCGATGCCCGGTACTTGGTAGACCACGTGGGTGGAGGTCACGGGACCCGCCGAGGTCTGGACGGTCTTCGAGACGGACAGGTACTCCGCGACGATCAAGGTGTTCCATCCTCCCCCGAACGCGGTGATCGACCCGGTGATGAACGCCGGGAAGACCGCGGGAAGGAGCACTTTCCGGTAGTAGGGCCCGCCCTTCACGCCGAACGACCGGGCCGCCTCGTCGAGATCCGGTGGTAGACTGCGCATCCCCGACAGGAGGTTGAAGAACAGATACCAGATCATGCCCGTGGTCAGCAGGAGCACGGACGTGGTCTGGCGGCCGACGTCGACGACCACGATGAAGACGATGAGCGGGAAGATGGCCGTGGCCGGGATCGACGCGACAATCTCGACCAGCGGAAGGCCGACCCGGGCCGCTCTCGGGTGGTGGGTCAGGAGATAGGCCAGCGGGAACGAGATAGCGAGCGAGATCGAGTAGGCGGCGATCAGGCGGCCGATGGAGGATCCGAGGTCGTACGGGATCATCCGGATCTGCGCGAGGGCCGCCACGCTCAGAGGGTGGACATAGATCGAGTAGATCGCGGCGCCGGCGGTGATAAGAAGGTACCAGGAGAAAACGAGGATCAGTCCCAGGACGATGTACCGACCCGCGAGGGCCGCGAAGGAGCGCCGACGGGTGGGCCCTCGCCCGAGGGCAAAAGTTCCGAGCGACACGAGCGGGGTACTGGCGGTGATGAATCCCGTCCGTACCCGTCGGGCCAGTCCCGCCACCGCTCGACGGAGCGGGGCCGTCACTCGTCGGCTGGGTGCGGAGGCAGCGTCCGCATCCCCCGAGGGCGTGGTGTCGTAGCGGTACTTTTCGGCCCACCGGCCGAGGGGCCGCCAGACGGCGAGGTCGAGGACCGTGATGAGCACGATGAGAACGATGAGTCCCGCCACGAGGGCGCTGCCGTTCCCGGCACCGGCCGCGTACAGGAGGTAACTCCCGATGCCGGGTAGCGCCACCGTCGATCGGGAGGAGGCGATGAACTCGGCGGCGACGAGAAAGAACCAGCCTCCCGTCCACGACAGCACCGAGTTGTAGACGAGGCGGTTGATCGTCGCGGGGACCAAGACCTGGCGGATCCGCTGCCAGCCGTGCACCCCGAACGAGTCCGTCGCCTCACGCAATTCGCCTGGAATCGATTTCAGGGATTCGTAAACGCCGAAGACCATGTTCCAAGCCATCGAAGTGAAGATGAGGAAGATCGAGGCGAGGTTGATGCCGATCAGCGGAATCCCGATGAACACCGCGATGGCGACGGGGAAGAATCCGAGGATGGGAACCGATTGCAGAATGTCCAGAATCGGAATCAGGACTCGTTCGGCGCCTCGATTCGTGGCGGCGAAGTACCCATAGACCAGGGAGAATCCCAGGGACATGGCGTACGCGACGAGCATCCGGACGAACGAGAACGAAAGATAGTACGTCGCCTGGGGCAGGTCGCGAACGAACCCCAGATTGCCCGAGCCCGGACCGAGGAGCAGGGCGGCGCCGGCCACAATGATCGCCGGGCTGGCCGCAATGAGCGTGCGGCGGCCGGGCGAGAGTGTTGTCATCGTCGCTCGCCTCCGCAGCGGTTCGTCGCCCGGGCACCGTCGCCGCGCGCGCGAAACCGGACGCGATTCGCCCCCTCGAACCCGGTCGAAGACGGCCTCGGGGTATTTCTGACTTGGCGGCTACTCGCAGCGCGCTGCCCCGCAGCGGCCGTTTCCCGTCCTCGTCCGGCAACCCTTAAGAGTCGGTTCCTTCCCTCGCTCGCTCGTAGCCCCGTAGTGTAGTGGCCAATCATGCGAGACTCTGGATCTCGCGACGCAGGTTCGAATGCTGGGCGCTCCCGCCGGGGTCCCAGCCGAAGCTCCTGCCGGGGCTACCTCTCTTCTGCTCGACCGCTTTGGCTCACTGTGCGGGGGTGCTCCAGCTCGGCCAATCTTCCGGCGACGCCGGCAAGGGCTT
>JASHPV010000071.1 GCA_030037875.1 Thermoplasmata archaeon | reverse complement strand
CCGGATCCCCTTTACCCGCACGGAAATCAAGGCGCGGTACCTAGGCGATCACCCGCTTCATCGCTACCGTACAGGGAGGGGCCTCGGCTGATATAGGCTCCGGCGCTTCGAAATTGGATGCGGCTGTCGAAGGCCGAACGGGTGTTCCACCGGAAGACGAAAGCCGACTGCTTCACCGAGGCATGGGCGGCAATTGGGGACACGAAATGACGATCCTAGATAGTTGGCCATCGACCGCGGGGGACTGATTTCGAGTGACCGCTCGGGCGCGCGGGAAAGGGGCAAGCCGGGATCGACCGGCTTCCGAAAAAGTCGAGCTCCCCCTATCGATTGCGGATTGGCGGCCAGCCCCGATCGTTGGCCAGGTCGTCCTTTTGACTACGTGCAACGAAGATGGGACGACGAACATCGCTCCAAAATGTTGGGCGGCGTTGGTGGCTTCCCAGCCCCTTCATCTCGCGTTCAACTGCAACCGGGAACATTGGACCGCGCGGAACGTACTTCGGAGCCGCGAGTTCGTCGTGAACGTACCCGGTGTCGAGCTTGCCGAGAGAGTGTGGGCCACGAGTCGGCTCCCTCACCCCCGGTCGGTGGAGAGCGCCGGGTTCACAGAGCTGCCGGCAACTCGCGTCCGGCCACCCCGCGTACTCGAATGTCGTGCTCACCTCGAGTGCTCGCTAGTTCACCACCTCGAGTTTGGAGATGAGGTATGGCTATTGGGTCGAGTTCTCGCGGCTTCTGCGGATGCGGAGGTAGCGAACGCGGTCGATCCTTTCGACGTAATGAGGTCGTTCATGTACCTCGAGTCCGGAACGTACGGGATCATCGGGGGTGCGAACCGCGTCGGGTCCAAAAGGGGCCGGTGAGGTGCCCCGGGCTCGAAACTCCCCGTAAGCCCGGCGCCCCCGACTGACCCGCTTCCGGCCGCGGGTACCGTGGCCGGCCGCCATCTTTCCGCGGAGGCGTTCTAGCGCGGAATGGTTTATCGGCACCCGCCCCGATTGAGGGCTGTGCGAGCCATCTACCTCTATCTCGGCTCGGCAACCCTCGTCTGGCTGGGTATCTATTGGATTCTGATTTCGGGCTACGGCGCGTATGACGCGGTCGGACCCGGGTCCGTCCTTGTCGCGCTGGGCGCGATCTGCGCGCTGACGGTTTGGCTTGCGCGTTGGAGCCGTGGCCGCTATGGGGTCGTGAGGGTTCGCTTCGCTTGCTCACCTTGGCTGGTGCTGGCCGCCATCGGCGCCTTGTTCATTGCTACGGGCTTCCCGTCGCCCCCGCCCGCTTGTGCCCAAGTAATCGCCGCCCCGCCCATTGGTTTGCCCGCGCCCTGCGGCAACCCTGAGCCGGCACTCGGAATCTTCGTGGTAGGCCTCGGCCTTTTCGCGGCGTTCCTTGCATTTGTTTTTACCTGGAATCCTAGGCCGAGCACTCCCGCAATCAGGCCGACGTAAGTTTACCGTAGCGCGCGGCGGCCCTGTCAGAAAACGACCCCTTGTTGATCCCCGGAGCCAGCGTCCGACTCTAGAGAGCCCATAAAGAATCTATCCGGGATTCGCGGAGTCATGGCGCCCGAGCACCCGAGGGGGAAGCGCACCCTGGGCATTCTCGTCGTTTCTAGTCTGATGATCCTCTTTGGCCTCGCTGAAGTGGCGACCGGGATCAGCGGCAGCTTCCTCGGAGTAATCGCGGCCCACCGGACCCTCGCGTACACCCTTGCTTCAGTTACCATCGGCTTGTTCTACACGGCGGCCGGATTCCTCGTCCTCGCGATGAGGAAGTGGGCGACGGGGGCAGCGATTGGGCTCCTCGTCTCCGACATCGTCGGACGCATCACCCTCGTCGCGGTCGGACTCTTTCCATTCACCGGGGTGGACGCCTACAGCATCGTGGCGGGGACTGCCATCGCGGCGTTGTTCGCGGCATACCTCGGTTGGCATTGGGACCAATTTGGGGAGCCGACTCGACCTTGACCTGAGGATCGCACCGATTCAGACCTAGGGGGACCTGTAACGGACCCCGAGCGAGGGAAACCTACCCGTTCCTACCGCCACCAAGCCTTCGGGTCGGCCCTCTCCCCGCTTCGCGTGGACAAGGCGCCGGTCCCAATCAATCAACGTCGAAGACGCGGAAGCTGAACGCGCCTTCGATCAGTTGCTCGGGGTGGTGCCCCGCAATCACGGACCTAGTTGCCTTAGCCGCCTCGTTGAAGGCTTGCTCGGTGGCGAAGATCGACAACGAGACCTGGGCTCTCGTGGCTCGCTCGCGTAGGACCCAGGCGCCCACACAGCCGGGCTGCCGGCGCAATGCCTGGGCGTGCTCGAGAGCCGCTCGAGCGAGCGCCTCTTCACTTCCCTCCTTCGCCGTACTCAATGCCATACCACCGAACATCCCGAAGTCCCCGTAGACGCAGTGGATCGGGCGCATAAGCGTTCAAGTTTCTGAAGCTCGAAGCAAGGCCCCTCAAACCAGTCGTTCGGAACACTCGGGGGTTGGCTCGAGTGATTGGTGGCTCTAATGGTTCACTTGCGGCGTTGACTCCCGACAGAACGCCTCCGAACCCGAGGGTTCAGTAAAGATTCCACCCCTCGGTCGGAGTAACCGAATATCTCGTGAGGATGCAAGAGGCGTTGCACCTTACCGCAGCGCACTTCAATCCGCAAGTCAATCATCTGACATGCCAAGGAATCGGCCGATTGGATCTGCCGTTGCTGTGCGCGCTCACCGTTCATCACGTGGGAAACCGTTAAGGCCACGTAAAACGAATTCTATTAACGTGAAGACCCTACGTGTATCTGGCCATATCCGAAGAGTCGGAAACGGACTGGCGCTGCTCATCCCCGTGAAGGACGCCCGGAATGCCGGGATATCCGCGGGAGATCCGGTGGATGCGGTGATTCAGAGTGGAGTTCCCGATGCCTTTGGCCTCCTGAAGGACCTTCCGTACGAACCGTTTGACCGCCGAAAGGGGGGTTTGTGGCGTGACCGAATCTGACCTTTTGTTCGACACCTGGGCCTGGTGGGAATACCTGCACGACACCGAAGTCGGAGCCCGGTTGCGGGTCCGATACATTGTCTCTGGGAAATCCCGGATCCATACCTCGGCGATCAGCTTGGGAGAGATCGCGGCGCAGCTTGCGGGTCAAGGAGCGTCAGCACGGGTCTCCGCGGCCTGTGGGGCCATCAGAAGGATGAGTCACATCTGGGATGTGACCGGAGATATCGCTCAAGAGGGGGGTGTCGCTCGGGCGAAGCTGCGGCAATACGCGAGCCAAGCCAGCCTCGCCGACGGGATTATTCTAGCCACTGCTCAGAGAGCCGGGGCGAGGATTGTGAGCAACGACCCTGCTTTCATCGGTCAGCCCGGGGTGATTCGAGGCTAGTCCTCGGTGGGCGACCGAGAATTATTGATCACGATTGCAGCTTGGAGCGTGCTTGGAATCAAGCCCGGGGTACAATGTGGCGCTCCACCTCCACAGCCGCCAGGCCGTCAACTGCCTAGATTGACCCTGGCAGCCGACTCTCGAGAGCACGTCCTGCCTTGAGTTAACCCCTGCACTGTCGAACACTGCCCAACGGGCCCTCTTCGAATGCGTCTCCGATTAGCATCTGTTCTGCAGACCCTGTACGGCCAGGGCTGACCTAAGAAGGAGGAGAGATTGCCATCTGAAGGGGGGAAAGTGGGGCAATTCGAGAAGACCCTAGTGAAGACTTCGTGGTGGCGCGGTCCCCACGTAGGGGACGGTACGCTGGTGGCCACTTACCGAGAAGAAAGCCAACTGAGGAAGCAGTCGTTCGTCAGCGACGACCTGGTGGTGGCACTCAGCCTGGCCCAGTTCCCGAAACGGACCGCACCTCAAGAGATCCGGGTGACGGTGGAGTGGACACAGTCAACCGACGAACCCCTAAATCCGAATCAGTGAGCATTGCGGTCACCCCCAGTAAAGGGTGACGGGCTCCTAGTCCGGTTTCGGAGCCCCGGCCCGGAGATTTGCCTCCGCGATCCCGAGCTGGTCGCCGAACTCCCCTCCTGCCGTCTACTGCGCATGGAAGATCTCTCTCGAGCGGGGCTGACTGGGATCGTCGCTAGGAAAAACGCAGCTCGACCGTTTCGTGGGATTCGTGGTTTTACTCGAACAGTCAGATCAGCTACGAGCTGGGCTGCACGCCCCGGGAAAAGTGGGGGGATTGGGGCTTGCACACATTCGAACGCGCCTGACACGGCGTGCGAAACGGCGGTCAAAGTGGCGACAGCGGGAGATCCGACCCCTCCAGCGAGTCAGCTACCTTGGGTTTAGATGGTGTTAAGTACCTGCGAATCCAAAATCCCACGGAATGACTAGTGAATCGAAAGTCTCTAGGGGCTATTTGACGGTGGTGCCCAAATCCATCCGTAAAGCGGCCGTCGTTCAAGAGGGCGATATTTTGAGCTGGGCCATCGAGGCGGACAAGATTGTTGTTGTTCCCCGTCGTCGAAGCACGATAACCGGGGTAACCGGGATCATCGCGCACGGGGGGGACGCGGTCCGTGACAAGCGGCGGGTCCAGCGGGGTGAGCTGTGATCTTCGGAGACACGTCGTACTTCGTCGCGCTGGCTGATAAAAAGGACCGTTGGCACAAGGATGCCGCTCGCCTCAGTCGGACGGTGCACGATGACCTCGTGGTCACGGACCTAGTAGTATCTGAGACTCTCACGCTGATTGGTCATCGAGGCGGCGGGAACCCGGCCCAGCAGTTCTATCGCTTCTTCACGGACTCGTGTGCCATCGATTTCATCGATCGTCCGGCCCTGGATGAGTCCATGTCGTACCACCGTCAGTTCAATGGAAAGCTATCGGTGGCGGATTGCGCTTCTATCGTGTGCATGGGGCGCCGGGGAATCAGGTCCATCATTTCTTTCGACTCCGACTTCGATCGAGTGAAAGGCCTTTCGCGCTTGGCCTGACGTCAGAGCGTTTGGGGCAGTGCCGTTACTTGCAACCCGCTCTGTTGCAACGGGGATTACGGTCAGCCCGGATTGAGGAGAAGGTCTGTGCGCCGGGGTCCTACCGTTTCGCCACCCCCCGACGATTTACAAGTAGCTGAGTCTACGTGGGACCCTCATCATGTCGGCGCCCCCATCGACGCTGCAGCGCGACGCAGCCCGAAACATCGTAACGAAGTATCTCAAAGTCCGAGCGGGAGAGAACACGATCATCGAGTCATGGGAGCACACGATGCCCCTGGCCCGGGCGATGGTCGACGAGGTTCGCCGCGTGGGCGGCCACACCCTTTTCGTCTACGAGGACGAAGATGCTTGGTGGCGCGCTATCGACCGAAAGCAAGCGAAGCTGCTCGGACAATCGAGCGCCCCGGAGTGGGCGGCACTGGGCGCCACGGAGGTCTATGTGAACTTCTGGGGTCCGGGCGACGGCCCCCGCATTGAGAAGGATGTCGAGGATGCCCTCGACCCAGCGTTCGATTGGATTGGCCACTGGTACGAGGTCGCCCAGAAGGCAGGGCTCCGTGGCGGCCGCATGACCGTTGGGTTCGTAACGGAAGGACGGGCCAAGGAGTGGGGCCTGGATCGCGCTCAGTGGGAGGAAAGCATGCTACGCGCGAGTCTCACCGACCCGGAAGAGCTGGCGAAGAGCGGTGCCCGGCTGGCAAAGGCGCTCTCTGGCGGTGAAAAGGTGCGGATTACCCACCCCAATGGAACCGACTTGGAGGTCGGCCTCGCCGGGCTCGCTCCGCGGTTGACCGACGGGAGACCCCACGCGTATCGTAAGGGAGACCCCTCGGCCGGGATGCTCCAGCAGATCCCATCAGGGACTCTTGACGTCCTCCTCGACTCTAAAACCGCGGAAGGGAGCTTCTACGCGAACCGGCGGACGAACATTTGGTGGAACGTGTATGCTGGGGGAGAACTTGAATTTGCCAACGGCAAGCTTACCTCGTACTCGCTGGCGGAAGGAGAGAAAATGTTTGGCCGCCGGTACAAGACCGGAACGGCGGGGAAGGACCGTACCAGCCTTCTCAAAGTGGGCTTGAATCCAGCCGTCAAGGACGTCCCCAACTTGGAAACGATCGAGGGCGGTTCCGTTTCCCTGCAAATCGGAGGCAACAAGGGCCTCGGGGGCTCGAATGGCTCGAACTTCTTCTCCTGGTTTTCGCTCGCCGGTTCCGAGATCGCAATTGATGGGACTCCCGTGGTTCGCGCGGGCAGGATCCTGTAGCAGCCAACAGCGGGCGTCGAACCGTACTGCGACGCGGGCCCATGTCCATCGATTTTCCGCTCGGTTCGACGGACTAGCCCGTGTGCAAGGTCACCCGCGCCTTCCGGATTCGGCGACCAGCCAATCCCGCTTCAGCGGAAGGTAGGGAATTGCCGAGAGCCAGTGAAGACTAGGAGAAAGGCAGTCAGCCCTATCACGAGGATTCGCTCGGATGTGGTGATCGCCAGGGGGGAGAACTTCAAATGGACTCCCCCCGGAAGCGCGATCCAGTCCACGTGCAATGTCGCCAGTTCGACCGAACCGCCCTTAATCGAAAAGTCGTGAAGGGCAAGTGAGGCCTCCGCGCACAAGACCTCACGTCCCTGACGAACCAACGAAAACCGAGTCGAGCGGAAAGTGAAGGGATGGAATCGGAGCTCACCGAGCTCCGTCCCGTATGGGTCGGTAAGGGTGAAGGGAAGGTTGTATCCGATAAAGTGTTTCGGACGCGGCTGTCGCACGTACGCGAGAGGTCGGTCCGCCGCATCCACCAATACGTAATCCATGAGCAAAACCCCCCACCCGTTCCCGCTACGTCGGATTCGGGCACGTACCGCGCCCGTCCCGTCAAGAACCGCGTACGAGCCGAGGAAAGGCTGGTCCATAGACTGGCGGAAATCGAGTTCACTTGCTCCGAAAAAGGGATCAGACTCAGGTAACGGCGCTGACGGGGAAGCCGTCACGAGAATCGGTAGGCTGCCTCCGTACATAACCGACGAATCTCCGGAGAACGTCTACTCTTCGTGGTGAATGGATCCTGGTCTCGGACAACCCACCCGCTTGGAACATTCCGGGGGTCGGCCGAATTGACTAATGGTTCTACTGGTTCGCGAGCAGCACTGATTCCCGACTCAAGGACTCTGAATACGAGGGTTCGGTCGAGAATCCGCCCTCGGTCGGAGTAACCAAACTCCTCGGAAGGGTGCACCTCAAGCATCGGTACGGCGCGGTTGCAAGGTCACTACAACACGGTCCCGCCCTTGGGCGAAATCTAGTTCGCGCCCTCAGGGTCCCCGCACAGTGCGGCGACCTCTAGCGGACGAACTCGACGCCCGGAATCCCCTTGAACGATGGATCGCCCGTCAGGAACGGCATCCCGAGGCTTCGGGCGGCCGCGTAGCCCCAGGCATCGACATACGAGCAGTCGCGCCGTCGATGACGCATCTCCTGGCGAAACTGAGCCGCATCCAGGGCTACTTCCGGGGAAATGTCTCGCACGATCTCGAGAATCGCTCGCGCCTTCTCCTCAGCCTCCGCGGGAGCCAATCTTCGCAGGAGCGTTGCATAGACCTCGAGCACGTTGAATGCCGACGTCACGACCCGCCCGCGACGAAAGATTCGGACGTATCGCTCGTTGCCCTCGAAGAGGGCTACGATCGCGTAGCTGTCCGCAAACAGGTCAACCAAAGTCCTCCCCCTCATTGCTCAGCTTGGTGAATTCGTCTGCGGTAAGCCGGCCCTTGAGGGCCCCGGCGAAATCGAGCAGATGGGGGATCCGCTCGATTCGTACGATCACCTCGTCCCCCTGTTTGAGTCCCAAGTCGCGGACAAGGCGGTGGGGGAGTGGAACCGCGATGGAGTTCCCACTCCGCCGTACCGCTAGTTTCGGCATCCGGTAGGCGTATTACAGAACGTAATACATAATCCCTGGTCCACTCGTGAACGGTGAAACGCGAATCGCTCTCGAGAGATTCATCACCGGCAGAGACGGCGGGTGCAGAGTTACTTCCATATGGTCAGGGCGTAGAGAGCGTACAACCTCTTCGAGCGCCTCGCAGCCATCCGGGCGACCATCCCCGTCGTTGAATTGGCTTGGATCACTACGCGAGCCCCTACCTGCTTACCCAAAACCGGGGAGTCAGATCCGCTTTCGATGCGACTCGAAGTCCTGGTAAGTCCGCTCCGTTCGAGGGAGGAAGGCCTCGAGCACCGGATGACCATGTCGGACCTGATAGATTGCGCGGTAACCTGCCACCTTGAGCCGCCACCGTTTAGGGTCATTCCGGATTGGGCATACGTCGAGAGAGATTGAGGGTCTTTGTGGAAATCTAGCGAATTCTGAAAAGACGGTCGCGAAGGCCTCGATAATCTCAGGGGGTAGGGACCAAAATTGCAACCGGGCAGTCCGAGTGAAGTCAGGCCAGTCGTCAGCCGACCGTTCCTTTCCCACGCTGGCGCCTCCACCTCGCAAACTCTCGCTTCATGGCGGCTCCGGGGATGATGTCCTCTGTGGCAAGCCGGCGATCCAACTCTCGTCTCAGCGCCGGCGAAAGGTAGTCGTCTGCCAGCGCGAGAAGGAAGTCATCCCAAGTCTGGTCGGCCGTCTTTACCCCCCGAAGGGCCAGTAGGGTGGAGTGATGAACGGGGATGCTCGTGAAGGCCTTGTCAACTACCATCATTACAGAAGTGATGGCAATGGTACAAAGCCCTTTCCATCTGCCTGGAAGGTGAGCCGCGATGGGGTGTAAAGTCACATTGCAGCCAGACGTCGCGGGGGTATGGACGTTCGCACCCTGGTTCCGCACCCCGATCGACCCCGCAACCTGGGACTGATTCCCACGCTCACGTGCCGGGTGGACAAGGGAAGTCCTTAAGGTAGTACGTGTAATACACGTAATGGATGACCCTACGGGTCCTCTACAGCCGGCATGCAGTCGAAAGAATGGTCTTGCGGGGGATTTCGCGGCGCGAGGTCGAAGCTGCAATCCGGTCGGGTTCCAAGTCCAGACAAGGGGACCGGATCGTCGCGGCGTATCGCTATTTCGAAGTGGTGTACATTGTGATGGAGAAGAGGATTTTTGTGATTACCGTGAAACCGAGGTGGTAGTATGGTAGAGCGGTGCCCTGTTTGCGGAAAGGGAGGCCTTCGACCCAAGCGAGCCAGGGAGGAGATGTTTGGAGTCCTTCTCGGGGATTACGATGCAGAGGTTTGCGATTCTTGCGGAGAGGTTTTCTTCACCGCCGAGAGCGTAGACAAGATCGAAGCCCGCGCGAAGGAACTCGGACTCTGGGGACTAGCCTCAAAGGTGAAGGTCGCTCGCTCGGGAAATTCTCTGGTGGTTCGGATTCCCTCCGCCTTGGCTCGCTATCTCCAACTCCGGAGCGGCCAAGAAGT
>JASHPV010000070.1 GCA_030037875.1 Thermoplasmata archaeon | reverse complement strand
CGCGGCGTCCATCGTGCTCGAGATGTTGGTCTACCTCGACGCCGTCGCCCGACCGGACCGGTTCGGCGAGGGCAACCGGATGGCGTGGCAGCTGAACGCCCGCTGGGCGTTCCAACTGCTGGCGTTCATCTTCGTCGCCGAGCTGTTCATGGGCGCCCTGCTCGACCTGCAGATCGAGCCCGCCGCATTCGCGGGTGCCTGGCCGGGCCTCGCGTTGAGCGGGACCCCCCAGATCATCCTCACGAACGCGGTATCGAACGGGTTCTGGTTCTTCGCGTTGGTCGCCGGCTCAACCTGGTTCCTGGCCATGATGGGCGCCGAGATGGGCGCCCTCGTCGTCTTCAAGTTCAAAGAGGTCCGACAGCGCGAGACGAAGGTACGACTGGGCCTCATGCTGGCCTGCTACGGCCTCTTCGTCGTGTTCTTCCCCAGCGTGTACTATTCCGCGGTCTTTCCGAACTGGGCCTCGGGCACCCAGGTCCCGGTGCTGGGATGGTCGATGGGAATCGGGTCGGCCCCGATCGTTCCCTCCCTGTTCGCGGTCATTCTGATCACCTACGCGGTGACCGGGGTCCTTTCGAGCCTGTTCGGCCGGCGGGTGATCTGCTCGGTGTTCTGCTCCGCCCCGCTCATGTACCAGGGAACGACCATCGACGCGATGAAGACGTTCAACCGGCACTCCCCCATCGCCCGCAAATACCTCAGCAGCCGGTTCTCGAGCCTCTACTCCACGACGACCGGCGTCGTGATGGTCGCGCTCGTGGGCACGTCGTTCCTGTCGTACTTCGACCAGATCGGCCGCCTCAACATCACGGTCGGCGGGACCGACCCGAGCGTGTTCCTGTTCGTGTTCTCCTTCAGCGTCCTGTGGTACGTGATGTTCGTCACGATCCCGTACACCGGCAACTACAACTGCGTCACGATGGGCTGGTGCTACACCGGGACGATCGCGCAGGTCTTCCAGTGGTTCGGGTTCTTCAAACTCAAGGTGAAGGACCGGCAGGTCTGCAAAGCCTGCACGACGCTCGACTGCGCCAAGAGCTGCCCCGTCGGGTTGGTGGACATGCCCGGTCACTTCCGGACGAAGGGAGAGTTCCGGAGCACGAAGTGCTGCGGTGTGGGCAACTGTGTCGGCTCCTGTCCCTACGGCAACCTCTACATCCACGACGTCCGCCACTGGCTTCGAGATAAATTCGGCCGGCCCGACTCCCCCTCCGCCATTACCGTTCTCCCGGTGATCCGGGGGAGCTCCCCCCGGTCGAGTTCGGCCCCGGCCTCCGCGACCCGGGCCGCACCGGCGGCCGGCGCCACGAAGGTGGGCTCCCCGTGACTCGCCGGGTCGAGGGTTGGCTGTGATCCCCGCGCTCCCCACGCCGAGCCCCTGGCTCCCCGTCTTCGCCCTGCTAGCGGCCCTCATGGTGGGCGGCAACGTGTTCGTGGTGTACCGGCTCTTCCCGCGGAACCGGTCGCGGCCGACGCTGGCGACCGCGATCCTGCTGCTCGGCCTTCTTCTGATGTCCATGGGCCTGTGGTTCTCCGGTATCTACGCCGTGCTCAGTCCGGGCCAGGCCTCGACGGTCTCGGTGTTCATCGCGGTCAACAGCATGATGGCCGTGGCCGGACTCTGGGCGATCAGCCTGCTCTTCCGGGCCGGGGCCCGACCTCTCCTGACCCACGGCTTTCTCTGGCCGCTCGCGTTCGCCCTGCTGGTCGTCGGCAACGAGCTCCTGATGGGCCTCACGTTCGTTCTGGCGCAGGTCGGGCCCGGGCCGTTCGCCGCCGCAGGATGGCCGGGACTGGCCGCCGTGGTTGGTGCAGCGGCCCAGTCGGCCTGGTTCTTCTGGCCGATGCTTGTGACGATGGCGTTCGTGGTCACATGGCTCCCCTTCACCCGGCCGGAACGGATTCTCCTGTACGGTTTCGCAGCGGCCTCCGCCGTCGGCCCGTGGGTCGTGCCGGACCCCGGGCTGGGCGCTGTCGCGATGGCCGTTGTCATGGGCACCACGCTCGCCTTCCTGGCCCGCGAGCTGTGGCGACCCCCCGCGCCGACCCCACGATTCCTCTGGGCCGGACTGGGCGTTACCGCCGGCTTCCTCGCCATGGTGGGCGGAGAAGCCCTCGCCTACCTACTCCGTGGCGGGGCCTGGGGAACGGTTCCCTTCGGGCTCGTGTCGTTCCTCGTCATGACGGCCGAGTTCTTCGTGCTGGCCCGGTGGGCGATGGCGGGCGGAACCCCTTCCTCCTCTACGCTCGCTCCGACGCCGGCTCGAGCGGAGGCCGCCGCCTCGGCTCCCACGCTGCCGCCTTAGGCCGCCGGGGCCGCGGTTCGGGACGCCTTCCAATCGATCGGCGGCAATGGATAGGGGGACTGAAAGTCCTCGGGCCCGAGCAACAGGTCCGTGTACGGGAGCGCCGCGACGAGGCCGGCGGTCTGCGGTTGGAACCCGGGTCGGCGGGCATACGGGCTGACCCACACGACCAGATGGCCCCGTTGGTGAATCCGCCGGAGCTCGTCGTCGACCTCCCGCGTGCCGGCCCGGTCCCATCCGTCGCTCACGACGACCACCGTGACCCGGTCGCCGACGGCGTTCGGGTACTGGTCGGCGAACTGCCGCAGACAGGGTCCGATCTGGGTTCCGCCCTCAGTTCGCTCGAGCCGGGCCGCCACGACCGGGATGGCCTGCCGGTACCCGTGGCGCCGGATCTCCTCCGTGATCTCCTCGATCCGGGTGCTGAACGCGAACACGCGGGCGGATCGGGAGACCCGCTCGAGGGAGTAGACGAGACCGAACAGCGCCGCGTCATGCTCGCGCATAGAGCCGCTGACGTCCCACAGCACGACCAGGTCCGTCCGTTGCCTCCGGGGCGTGTGTCGGGAAAGTTCGATGGCCTCGCCCCGCCACCCGGTGCTCCGCCTAAGGGTCTCCGGAAAGTCCACCTCCCCCCGGCGGGAGCGAACGAAGCGGCGGCCGGGAAGCGTCGCCGTACGGCGACGGAACCGACGTGCCCCTCGACGCAGTATCAACATCTCTCGCGCACTGAGCGGCCCTAGTTCGTGTCCGGCCCCCGGCGCCTGAGCGCTGTACGTCCCGAACTGCGTCTCCCGTACCGGGGGCCCCAGCGCGGATTCGGGCGGGTTGGCTCCCGCCGCCCCTCGAGGGACGTCCACACGGTGGCGAGCAACCGACGACGCGGGAGAGGGAATGCCGCGCCGGTGGAATGTCGATGAGAAGAATGCATCAAAGGCCCGCTCCACCGCCAGGCCCTGTTCGGGGGACTTTGCGAGAATGGCTCGGAAGACTTCCCGGATGGCTTCCCGGTCGAGGATAGGGAAAAGCTGCAGCGCCTGGGCCAGCTCGACCTCGGCCCCGATTCCGACGTCCACGCCACGCTCCCGCAGGAAGCTCACGAACTCGGCGAGCCTTCGGTGGACGACATCCGCGGAGAGCAGAGAAGGCGACATGGGCGCCGACGCTCTCAGACCCGGAGGAGACGCTCGAGCCCGCGGTCGTGGGCCAGCTGCACGTCCTGCGCGTCCTTGAGGAGGCAGCCGAGGGTGTCCTCCACGACCTCCGGGTCGAGCGCTTCGCGGTGGAGCGCCAACAGCGCCGCCGCCCAGTCGAGCGTTTCCGCCACTCCCGGCTTCTTCACGAGGTCCTTCTCGCCTCGCACCCGCTGGACGAAGGAGACGATCTCGTGGCCCAGCTGTTCGCCGAGGCCTGGCACTCTCGCCCGCAGGATCTCCGTCTCTCGTTCGAAGCTGGGGTAATCGACGAAGGCGTAGAGGCAGCGTCGTTTGAGCGCATCGCTCAGTTCCCGGGTCCGGTTCGACGTGATGATCACCATCGGCGGCCGGCGGGCCTTGATGGTTCCCAGCTCGGGAATTGTGATCTGGAAGTCCGACAGCACCTCGAGAAGGAGTCCCTCGAACTCCTCGTCAGCCCGGTCGATCTCGTCGATGAGCAGCACCGGTCGGTGCGGACCGCTCTCCTCGAGCGCCCGCAGCAACGGCCGTCGGAGCAGGAATCGTTCAGTGAAGATCTCCTTCTCCACCTTCGCCGAAGATTCGTCCTTCTCGTGCAGCCGGATGGTGAGCATCTGTTTGGGATAGTTCCAGTCGTAGAGCGCGGACCGGGCGTCGAGCCCTTCGAAGCACTGGAGGCGGATCAGCTCGGTATGGGTGGCCCCCGCCAGCGCCTTCGCGAGCTCGGTCTTTCCACACCCCGGCTCCCCTTCCAGCAGTAGGGGCTTACCGAGGCGGACGCTGAGGTACGTGGACATCGCGAGCGGGCGGTCCGCGAGGTAGTTCTGATGGGCCAGCGCCTCGGCGACCTCGGTCGGGGACGACCACGAATCCATATCCGGCATGAAGGGCGAGGGGAGTCCCCCGCGCAGGGAGTAGAGACCGCCCGCGTGCCATCACCCTTTCGCCCCTCCCCGGGGAAACAGAAGGCTTTAGGCGGCAGGCCCTTGGACTAGTGGCCTATGTTGGTCGACACCTACGGGCGCG
>JASHPV010000069.1 GCA_030037875.1 Thermoplasmata archaeon | reverse complement strand
GGGCCGGGGTAATGCCTCCACAGTAGCGATTCCGGCCCGGCAGGCCGTGGGCCGGCACCGCCGACCGGGGATTTCCCCGGACCATGTCGTCGATGGCGAACGTCTTGCCGGTGCCCGGCGGGCCGAAGAACGCGAGGTGGAAGCCGCTGCTCCCGGTGGAACGCCCGGTCGGGGCCAGAAGCGGAACGTCGGCGAGGGCGTACTGCTGGAGCAGGGAGATCAGGATATCGAGATAGAGCGCTTCGCCGAACAGGTCACGCAGGTAGGTCGCCAACTTGGCCGCGGAAAACCCCCGGCCGAAGGCAAGGGTCTCGTCGAATCGCGTCCGGAGGAGGTCCTGGAGGTGGCTCAAAAAATCGGAATCCATCGACCGGATCTCACTCCGTTCGTCGGGTACCGGGTGGAATCCGCCGGGCTCGGCGACCTCCGGGGGTTGGAGCTCACTGAGGAGCAGTTCTCGGAGTTCGAGAGAAAAGGGCACCGAGTACACTCGCTCCGTCGGCCCACCAAGGCCCTCCTCCAGCAGACCTCGACGTTTGAGACGGCCGAGCAGCCGGGAGGGATCCCCGAAAACCCGATCCTTGAGAAGTCGACGGCGAAGTTCCGAGTACCGAAATCGAGGGGGACCGCCTCCGGAACGGTGGATTCCGGAGCGCTCCGCGTCGTCTAGAACCGACAACAGGGACCGAGCGATCGCCCGTTCCTCACCGGTGAGCTCGAGGGTACCTGCGCTCGCCACGTGCACCGTTCGCGAGCAAGGCCGAACCTATTTAGTTTCGGCACCGTGGGCACGACGTGGTCATCCGCGCGTCTCCGTACGAGCACGAGCTCAGGTCTCTCCTCGAGGGAGAGCGCGACGCCCTCCGGCATTACGCAAGATACCTCAAACCGGAACAGCGACGGACACTGGACCGACTTGCCCAAGGGCCGTTCTTGGTGGTGCGAGCGGCCGGCTCGCACGGGTTCGATCTCGTGGCGATGCGGGCCGGGTTTGCCTTTCCCATCGAGGCCAAGGCGTCATCGGACGACGTGATCCGATTCTCTTCGGCGAGCGGTCGCATGACCGACCAACTTCACGAACACCTGGAAGCCGCCAAGCGCGGCGGCCTGGTCGTGCTCTATGCCTATCGCCGGCTCGGCTCGAGAGATGGGGAGCCGTGGCGGCTGTTCACGCCTCAAACTCAGGGCGAGCACCATGGACGGGTTCAAGTTCTGTGCCACCACCTTCCACCCATCGAACGGACGAAGGAGGGTAACGGAGTCCTCCGGTGGGAACATGGGCTGCCGCTCAGCACGTTCCTGGACCGACTGTTCCGACTGTTCGATCCTGATGTCGGAGCGTAGGGCGTGCGCGTTCACGTCGAATCCACCGGACTCGCCCGGTTCGGCCGGCGCCCCGACTCGCTCGTCGATCTACTCGCCGAGGCGGGCGCCGCCGCCTTGGAAGGAGCCGGCCGGAAGCCGATCGATGCGGTCCTCGTTGGTACGATGGCCGGGGGTTCTCTCGACAACGTCGAGAATGTGACCAGCCGCGTAGCGGACCGGCTCAGCCTGGAGTCGACGGCCGGTTGGCGCGTGGAAGCCGCATCGGCGACGGGGGCGGCTGTCTTTCATGCCGCTGCCATGGCCGTCGCCTCAGGGCAGTTCCGTCGGGTGCTGGTCGTCGCCGGCGAAAAGATGTCGACCCTTTCCACTCCCGAAGTGGCAGCTATCTTGGCCCGCTCCCTGGCTCCGCAAGAACAGGCGGCGGGAGCGACGATGCCGGCCCTCGCGGCGCTCGTCGCCCAGCTCTACTCGGCTCGGTACGCGACGACGAGCGCCGTCCTCGACCTCGTCACAGTCCTTGCGAGGGCGGCGGCAGCCCGGAACCCGATGGCGCAGTTCTCGACCCCGGTCACCGCGGAGGAGGTGGCCGCGAGCCGGATGGTGTCGACCCCGCTGCGTTTGCTTCATTGCTCGGCCATCACCGACGGAGCCGCGGCCGTCGTTCTTTCCAAGGGAGACGGCCCGGCATCCGTCCTAGGGCTCGGACAAGGATTCGATCAGCTCCTAGTTTCGGACCGCGAGGACCTTACCTCCTTCCGGGCAAGCCGGGTGGCGGCGGAACGAGCCTACACGATGGCGAAACTCACCCGGAAAGAGGTCGCATTCGCGGAACTTCACGACGCGTTCGCCCCGTTTCTCCTCATCGATCTCGAGGATATCGGCGCGTGCGGGCCGGGCGAATCCAGCCGGTGGCTCGAGAGCGGCGCGATCACTCCCGAGGGGCGGTTCCCGGTAAATCCTTCGGGAGGCCTTCTGGGGAGGGGGCATCCGGTCGGCGCCTCGGGACTGGCCCAGATCGTCGAGGTCAGCCGCCAGCTCTCGCAGGAGGCCGGACCCACCCAGCTGCCTCACGCCGGAAACGTCGGTCTCGCGCTGTCGATCGGCGGCCTCGCGAGCCATAACTTCGTCACGATCCTAGGTCACCGGGGGAGAAGCTGAGATGTCGATCGCCACGCTCGAAATGAGCCGGTGCACCAGCTGTCACGCGGAGTTTCTCCCCCGACTCGGGTCCTGTCCGCGCTGTGGTTCGCGCGAAATCGAAACGATCTCTCTTCCGGCGATTGGGGTAGTTCGCGCTTCCACGGAACTCTCCGTCCCAGCCGCCGGCTGGACGGCCCCGCACCGACTGGCGCTCGTCGAGGTCGCGGAGGGGATCCGGGTCCTATGCGTGGCTCAGGCCCCACTGCCGGCGGCGGGCGAAACGGTTCGGGTCGTGCGCGACGGCGCGATCTACAGCGTAAGCTAACGGACGTCCGCCGGCGTCCGGATGGGGAACGCGGGGAGGGGGATTTTCCGAGGACCGGTCTCGTCCGGTCTTCCTTTGAACCCCCGAGGTGAAATCACCACTGGATTAGCAATCCAGCGCCTTACCGGGCTGGGCCATCCCCGCGCACGCGGGACAGTCGCCGCCGTTGTTTTAATAGTTGGCCGCCCGGACGTAATCGAAGGCTCGACGCGGCCTCGCC
>JASHPV010000068.1 GCA_030037875.1 Thermoplasmata archaeon | reverse complement strand
GGGCGGAAGCCGAGTCGCTCCTCCACCGGCTCCGGGGATCTGTAGCGGTCCTTCGCGTTTCCGCGCTGTTCGGCTGGAACAGCCACCGGGAATGCGACCGCCGATTGGCCGGGGAGCTCGGACGTCGCCAGGAAGGCGCCCCGGACCGGATTCAACCTACTTTTGTCGGTGACGCTACGCGGGCCCTTCGGGAGCTCGTCGAGAACCCACTGACCGGCCGGTTCCACGTCGCGCTCGCGGGGTCAATCCCCCGGGCGGAATTCGCGGCTGCCCTGCGTCAAGCGTTGGGCGGGGCCGAGGCCCCGCACACGGTCGTTCCTGAGCGCCACCCGGGGCTCGTTCCAGGCCGGCTGGCGGAGGCCGGATTCCGCCCCACGTCCCTGCCCGTCGCCTTGGCGTCGCTCCGCGGGACGTCCGAATCTTAGCGCCGAGCCGCGCGCGCCACCGGTTTGGCGATCGGCGGGACGGGATGGAGCCAGTCGGCGTACCGCGGCTCTTCGCCGTGCACCGTCTTGTAGAATACGTCCTGAATGTCGCGAGTCATCGGGCCGGGCTTGCCATTTCCGAGGATGTAGTGACTGATCTCCCGGATCGGGGCGATTTCGGCGTACGTCCCGGCAAAGAACGCCTCGTCGGCGGTGAGCAGCTCCCCGACCGAGAGCATCTTCTCGACGACCCGGAAGCCGAGGTCTTGCGCGATGCGGATGACGGAGTCCCGGGTAATGCCAAGGAGGATGTCGCCCTCCGAGCTCGGAGTGTACAGCACCCCACCGCGCACGAGGAAGATGTTTTCACCGGTGCCTTCCGCCACGAAGCCGTTCGAGTCGAGCAGGATCGCCTCCTCGTAGCCGTCCTGGGACGCGTCAGTGCCGGCGAGGTAACCGCCGAGGTAGTTGCCGTTCGCCTTGGCCAGAGATGGGAGGGAGTCGGAGTGGGCCTTCCGGAACGGGGAGATCTTGGCCCGGATCCCATTGTCCGACTTCTCGCCGAGGTACTTCTTGGCGGGCACAGCGGCGATGGCCAGCGACACCTTGGTCGTGAGGTTCTTCACCCCGAGGGCGGGTCCGTCCCGGTAGACCACTGGGCGGATGTACGACGGGTAGACATCGTTCGCCGCCTGTGTGCTAACGATTGCGTCGACGATCTCGTCCTCGCTGTAGGGAATCGGCATCCGGTAGACCTTCGCGGAAATCATCAACCGCTTCACGTGGTCCCGCAAGCGGAAGATCACCCCTCCCTTCGGAGTGGGGTATCCTCGAATGCCCTCGAACACCCCCACCCCATAGTGCAGAGTGTGGGCAAGGACCGAGACCTTCGCCTGCGCCAGGTCGACCAGGGTTCCATTCATCCAGACTTTTCCGGTCTCGGAAACGAGCATCGGTGTTCCCCTTCCGCCCTCTTCTGAGGTGGTTTCGAGCCTCCCGAACGTTCGGATGTGTGGCCTGCTATATAGCGGATGGTTACGCCCCGGGCAAAGAGGCGGCAGAGTCTGTTCTCGCCGGGAAGTCTCTCGTAGACGACCGGGTTTCATGGACAATCGTCCACCCGTCGACCCAGCCGGACGTGCCGGTTGCCGGGGCGGGCCGGCTCCGTGGCGAGAGGAGACCTCCTCCCCTAGGGTAGTCGACCCCGGGCGACGAAGCCAAGGGATCGGACCCGATCGAACGAGCACGGAATTGAGTGCGGTCGGTCGTTCATGTATATGCATATGAATATGTGGTCCTATCCGGTGCGACCCACGTGCAGCCGAGTGCCGACGGGCAGGACCATGATCCCCTCCGACGGATCTCCGATCGTCCGCGCCTTCCCCTCGAGAAATCGACGGGCAACCCATGCCAGAGTGGCGGCATCGAGCTCGTCATGGGTAAGTGAGCGACGGGCCAAATCGCCCCCGAGCCCCACCTTTTGGAGCGCCCTTTGAAGCCGCTCCGTCCCGGCCTGTTTTCGGGGTATCCCGAGCAGGTCCTGGGCGCCGCCCGGATACCCCTCCTCGACCCGAAACCCTCGACTTCGCAGCTGGGAGGTGAGCCGCATGCCCCGTTCCGTCAGCATTCTCATAGGACCTAGCGTAAGGGGAAAGAAACGAATCCCAAGCCGGCGGAGCTCTCGATCGCACTCTCGGAAATGGGGTCCCGAGCGGTCGTCGATTCTAGTACGTCCCTTCGGCAAGGAAAGAGGGGCGTCGATGAGAGTGAGGTCAGCACGGGCCGTCGAGACCGCCTCAACGATCTCCTCGTCGGAATGGAGGATCGTTGTGACGGCGCTTCGAGGGCCGGTGAGCACGCAAAACCCCGTGTTCCGAGCCGGAGATCCCGCCAGGTCCAGTCCCGCAACGGAAATGGAGTGGGTCCGGGGGGTCATCCCGACCCCAGGGAGCGGGATTGTTATAGAACCGGCCCGCGAGACAGTCCTTGACGGCAGCTTCCGCAGCCCCGGGGCTTGTTCTGGGATGACGCATAACAAACGTTATACGCCGCTCCGTCAGAGAATCGCCCGTGGCGGAGCCCGGCTCGAGAGGTCTGTATCCAGTTTTCGCCTAGTCTAGTAACATGAGTTACGCATATTACGATACTCCGTGTAGTGAACGGTAACATTTGGTCCAAGGGGCGGGGGACGGCCTGGAACAGGGACCGGGGCCGATCGAGGGCTGTACGGGCCGTTTCCGACGCTCCCCGTCAGAAAAGTCCCCTTTCCATCCGACTAGGTGGTGGATTACAAGCTATTGTCACGTATCTTACTTTACTTGGTCTTGTATCGTTCAAGAGTTGTTACCTTGATGCGTGCCGACGACGAGGGGGGAGCCCCGGCGGCCGTGGTGACCCACTCGGAGCACCCGTGTGCCTCGGCCGCACCCAGGCAAAGCCAGGTGCCCTCCGGTGCCAACTGACGGGCGGAAGCGGCGATCGCCGCTGCCCGTCGCGTCGCCTCCTCATCGATGGAAAGGACCGTAAGCTTTCTCCGAAGGCGCTCGAGCGCCTGCGTCCTCCGTTCTTTTCCGGGACTCTTGTCGCGTCGCCCGATCAGCTCGATCTCGAACAGGTTCACCTCTGTAGTGGCCAGTTCCTCTCCTGAGAGGGCCCGCACGAGGGCCCGAGCCTTCGGAGCCCCTTCTAGTAGCGCCAGAAGCACCGGGGTATCCAATCCCTTCATCGCCGAGATCCCGTTCCCCGCAGGGATTTCCATTCGCGTTGGGCCTTCCGAGCCGCCAGCGACCAACTCCCCGACAGTTCCTCGAGGGGCCCCCGCTGTTGTAGGAGCCGAATCAGGAGTTTGGTGAAGCTCTCGCCCGGCCTCTTTTCCCGTTCCAATGCGCCATACACATCCTTCCGGACGGCGATATTGTGAGAAGGCATGCATATGCATCTTCATATGGTGTATTAATCGGCTCGTATCCACCCGGACGGTGGAAACCCGGACCGAACCGTCGAACCGGACCGAGGGCTGGGGTCGCCCCGGGTCGGGAGGGAGACGGGTCTAGGATGACGCGGGCTCGACCTCGAACGTGGCGTGGAGGATCCCGAACTCGGATTCCATGCGACGCCGAAGGGTCGTCGCGATCGCGCCCCATTCCTGGACCGACATGTTGCCCACGCTGACGTGGGCGGTCATGCACACGAGGGTCGGACAGAGCGACCAGACGTGGACGTCGTGCACTTCGGCCACTCCCGGGACCGAAAGTGCGGTGGCGACGACCTTCTCCACCGAAAGGCCCCGGGGGATTCGTTCGCCGAGAACGTCCCAGGAATCTCGAAAGAGCGGAAGCGACTCGACAACGAGGACGAAGGCGATCACCACCGCGGCGGTGTCGTCGATCCAACCCGAGCCGGGGCGGACCAGCAGCAGGACGCCGGCGACCAGAAGGGCCCCCGTGATGACGAGGTCGCTCGCGAGGTGGACGAGAACGCTGCGGAGGTTCAGGTCGCGGACGCGGCCGGGGACGCGACCGAGAACGGAGATGTTCACGGCCCGCAGGCCGAGGGTCGGAAGGGCTGCGGCGAGCAACCAGACGGCATCGACCGGACCGGCAAACGACCTCCCTCCGGAGAGCAGGGCGCTAGCGCCCGCGTACCCGAACAGGAGACCGGTGCCGAGGATCAGGCCCGCATTGAGCAGGCTCGCGAAGACCTCCAGTCGGTGACGGCCGTACGTCGATTCGAGAGTGACCCCGGTTTCGGTGGCCCGCACCGCCCCCCAGGAGACCCCGAACGCGATGAGGTCCGGAAGGTCGTGTATCGCGTCAGCCGTGAGCGCCAGGCTGTGCGAAAAGTACGCTCCAACCGACTCCACGGCCAGAATAATGATGGAGAGCTCGAGCCCCAGACGAAAGCCCCGGAGTACCCGACCCTCGGTTTCGGTCTCCCCGTGCGGGAGCAAGGGCATGCCCCCTTCAGGCTCCGACCGCGCTTAGAAGTACGCCGCGCGGAGAAGACCGCGTTGGTACCGGGGGGACCCGCACGGTCCAGCGCCTCTGTTTCGGGCGTCGCTGCGGCCGGAAGGTCAAGGGTAATCGACAACGGCGTCAAGAGTCGATAAGAGCACATCCAGACGACCGGTGGTGGGTTGTGGCGAGTCCGCGTACTCCTTCGAGCTCTGGAATCGCAGAGCTCGTCCTACTCGGAGTCGTGTGGGGCGCGACGTTTCCCATCGCCCGCCTGGGCGTCGATGCCGGAGCGAACCCGTTCCTCTTGGTCACGCTCGACCTTTTAATCGCGGCGGCCGTCACCGCCCTTGTCGCCGGGGCGAGGTCAGCGCCTCGGCCCGCGTTTCGCTACCTTGGACAGTCGGCGGGGCTCGGCGCACTTTTGATCGGCGGGATCAATCTTCCCCTTTACTGGGGTCTGCGATTCGCCACCGGAGGTTCCGCGGCCATCGTGTATGCCACCGCGCCGATCATCAGCCTCCTCGTTATCCGGCTCATCGGACCCACGGTTCGGATCAATTGGCGTCAGGCCTCGGCGCTCGCCTTGGGGCTGGGGGGAGTGGTGCTTCTGGGAGTGGGCTCGACGAGTGTCATCGGGATCGCTGGGGTCGGGGCGCTGGTCGCCTTCGCACTCGGCGCCGTCTGCCAGGGAACGGGGGCGACGCTGGTAGGCCGGGCGCGGCCTGAAGGCGAAGACCCGTGGGGACTCACCTTCCAATTTCTAGGAGCCGGTGTGGCTTCCCTCGTCGTCCTCCTGCTTGTCGACCGGTCGCCGGCGCTTCCGCTCACCCTACCGGTTCTGGGATCGATGGCCTACGTGGGGATCCTTGCGATGGCGGTGGGCTACTTCCTCTTCTTCGACCTGATCCACCGCTTCGGCGCGGTCCGCGCCAACCAGGTGACTTTCCTCAACCCGGTGGTGGCGCTCCTCGTGGGCGTCCTCGTACTCGGTGAGCGGTTCGAACCGATCGAGGCCGTCGCTCTGGCCCTGATCCTGGTGGCACTACTACTCCTTCAGCCGACCTCGAGGCAACGAGTTCCGTTGCGAGTTTCGGCGAGGAAAGCACTGTCCGATGCGAAGGGTCTGTCCTGACCGGATGGTCCATCGATCCGCCGGGCGCTGCGGGGAGAGGGGCTCACCGGTGACGGCCGGTCCCCGGGCTCGCCGTTGGCGCAGCGCGGCTCTCTCTGACCAGTCGAACCGGTTCGACGGGGACTTTTAGACTCGTCTCGCCAGCATTGGTTGGGTCACTCCATGTACGACCAACCTCCGTCCGCGCGCATCTTCGAAGACCGGCGGGAAGTCGGTCGTCGTTTGGGAGAGAAGCTGCTCAAGTATCGGTCGGAACGGCCCGTGGTACTGGGCGTCGCCCGCGGAGGGGTGCCGGTCGCCTTCGAGGTGGCGAAGCGCCTCAAGGCGCCGCTGGACGTGTTGATTGTCCGTAAGGTGGGAGCACCGAGGAATCCCGAGTACGGCCTCGGAGCGGTCGCGGAAGGGGGTATCCAGATCCTCGACGAGGAGCGAATCCGGGAGGTCGGATACTCTCTGTCCGAGCTGAAGCCGTATGTGAACACGGAACTGAAGGAAGTCGAGAATCGACTGCGAGCATTTCGGGGTTCTCGGCCCCGGCTAGAGCTCACCGGGCGGACGGTCATTGTCGTGGACGACGGGGTCGCTACCGGGGGGACGATGCTCGCGGCGATCCAGGCCGTGCGAACGCAGCATCCTCGCTGGCTGGTTCTCGCCCTGGGGGTGGCCCCGGAAGAGACCTATCACCGGCTCAAGGCCGAGGTGGACGACCTGGTCGTGCTGTTCACGACCGCGTTCTTCTACTCTGTCGGGCAGTTCTACCATCATTTCGAGCCGGTGGAGGACGAGGAGGTCACACGCCTCCTAGGCGGGGCTCCTCCCGAGGCGCCCGTTGTCCACGCATGAATCGGCGATGAGTCGGGCCGCGCCTCACCTCGGATCGGGGCCGACGACAAGCGAGCGGAACCATCCGCCAAGCCCCGCCGAGCGGGGGATACGAGTACGGACGGAGGAGGTGGAGCTCGACGCCGACTTCACGCCTCCGGCACCGAGATGCGGAACGGTCATTTTCGCGCACGGCAGCGGGAGCGGCCGCCGCAGTCCTCGGAACCGCCAGGTGGCCCGAGCGTTGAATGCCCGGGGACTCGGGACTCTTCTCCTTGACCTGTTGACCGAGGCCGAAGCTCGTGCCGATGAGGCCACGGCCGAGTATCGTTTCGACATCCCACTTCTGACTCGGCGGTTGCTTTCCGCGACCGACTGGCTACTCGAAGAGCGGCAGGCCGCGAGAAGCCCCGTCGGTTACTTCGGAGCGAGCACGGGCGGCGCCGTGGCGATGCGAGCGGCCGCCCGGCTGCCCCAGGTTATCCGGGCCATCGTGCTCCGAGGTGCCCGGAGCGACCTGGGAGACGAAGTGGCCAGCCAGATCCGCTGCGCTACCCTGATCGTGGTCGGCGGCTTGGATCCCGGTATCCGGGCGCTGAACGAGCACACATTACAGCGACTCAGCTGCCCCAAGAGCCTCGTCGTGGTGCCGGGGGCCTCCCACCTGTTCGAGGAGAAGGGGACCCTGGAAGCCGTTGCGAAGTTGGCAGGCGATTGGTTCGCTCGCTACCTCGTTCCCACTGTGCCTTGAATCATCCGAGACTCGCTCCTCCGGGTACGTGGGTCGGGAGGAGTTGACGAGGAGTTTATTCCGCGTACTTCCGGTGCGTCCTCCATCATGGCGACCGCGGAGCAAAACGCCAAAGTAGCAGACCTCGCCGGACCCGGCATCGGGGACTATTCCGAGATCGACCGGATCCTTCCGTCCGATTACCATTCCCTGTTGGCCCCCCGGGAGACTCAGGCGGCGATTTTCTTCGTCAAGCGATACATCGAAGAACACCTCTGCCGGGCGCTGAACCTGTCGATGGTACAGGTCCCGCTCATCGTCGAGGCCGAGAGCGGTGTCAACGACCTCCTCGACCGGGACGGTTCTCGAACCCCGATCCAGTTCCACATTTCGAACGACCGGGATGTGCACCCGGTCAACGCCCAGATAGTTCAGGCCGCCACGAAATGGAAGCGGATGGCGCTACGGGAATTCGGGATGGGGAGGGGCGAGGGGCTTCTCACCGATATGCGGGCGGTTCGGAAGGACTACTTCCTGGATCACGACCACAGCGCTTACGTCGACCAGTGGGATTGGGAACAGTCCATCGCCCCGTCCGACCGGAACCTGGAATACCTCCGGGACACCGTCCGGCGAATCTGGAAAGTGCTCACGGGGGCGTACCGGGCGGTCCAAAAGGAGTTTCCTCAGCTCCACGACGCCCGATACCCTGACCTGCCCGACGAGATCCACTTCCTCCATGCGGAGGAACTGCTCGAGGCGTACCCCGACCTTCCCCGGAAGAAGCGCGAGACCGCGATCCTCCAAAGGTACCCCGCCGTGTTCATCATCGGGATCGGGTGGCCCCTCGCCGACGGCTATCCGCATGAGATGCGGGCCGCTGACTACGACGATTGGGTGACAGAGACCCACGCGCTCAACGGTCGCCCCATGCACGGGCTGAACGGCGACATCCTCGTGTGGAACCCGGTCACCCGGCGACGTCACGAGCTCATGTCCGGGGGGATCCGGGTGAACGCGGAGAGCTTACGCCAGCAGCTCACCATGTCGCATCAGGAATCGTTCATGCAGTATCCCTACCACCAAGCGATCCTCCGCGGAGAACTCCCCCAGAGCATCGGAGGCGGTATCGGCCAGTCGCGAACCCAGATGCTTCTCTTGCGCAAGGCGCATCTGGGCGAGGTGAGCGTCTCGGTCTGGCCCAAGATCCTGACGGAGATCTCGGCGAAGCACAACATCCACGTTCTCGACTGAGTCGCCGCCGACCCCCGGTCGGCGGGACGTGCGAGCGCGACGCCCGGGCGATCATTCCTCCGGGAGCGGAATCTCCTCTCGGAACCGAACGCCCACCGTGTCGCCCACCCGAGGGAGGGAATCCGCCCCCCACCGAAGAGCCTCGACGAGGCGCTCGGGGCCGGGCACGGATGGAACCAGAGCGACGTTCACCCGCACCAGCTCGCCGTCCGGACGAACGTCCCGAATGATCCCCGGGACACTCCCGGGATCCCCGCGAGACACGACCTCGGTGCGGGAGGGGTCCGTCGCGACCCAACCTCCCCCCACCGCGCGTACGTTCAGTCCTAGGAACCCCGCGACGAACCGGGACCGGGGCGATCGTCGGATCCGGTCGGTGGGCCCTTCGGCTATCCACCGCCCTTCCCGAAGGAAGGCCATCCGAGCCGCCAACGCCGCCCCCTCGTCGAGATCGTGTGTCACATAGACTGCGACGAGGCCGTTGGACGCGACGATTCCTCGCACCTCGCTCTGCAAGGCCTGCCGAATCTCCCGGTCGGCCGACGAGAGGGGTTCGTCGAAGAGCAAAAGCCGGGGACGTGGGCCCAGTGCTCGCGCCAGCGCGACGCGCTGCTGCTCGCCGCCAGAGAGATTTGCGGGAATCCGGTCTGCGAGGGGTCCCAGCCGGAAGTCGCGAAGGAGCTCCTCCACTCGCGTCGAGACCTCCGCTTCGGGCCACCGGTGGGCCCGGGGCCCGTAAGCGAGGTTCTCCCAGACGGAGAGCTGCGGGAAGAGCGCCAGGTCCTGGAAGACCATCCCGACCCCTCGGCGATGGCTCGGCAGGATCCCGATCTCTCTCCCGTCCAGCCAGATCCGGCCCCCGACGGCCGGTTCCAGTCCGGCCAATAGCCTCAGTAGCGTGGATTTTCCCGCTCCGTTGGGGCCGAAGACACCCAGGATCTCCCCCCGGTCCAGCTGGAAATCCACCGGCCCAAGCTGAAAGCCTTCGGAGGCGTACCGAAGCCCTTCCACTCGGAGGACGGGGCCCCCCGGTTCGCTAGAAGCGGACACGATTGCCTCCGCGAATCAGGAGGAACAGGGCGACTCCACTCACGAGCACGAGCAACGCGGCCAACGCCGACGCAGGCCCGGGCAAGCGGAGAGTTTCCAGCAGGTATGCCTCGACAACGAGCGTGGCGTACGTCGGGATGTAGAGGAAGTTCGTGGCGGCGAACTCCCCTAGGCCCAGCGCGAAAGCGAAGGTTGCTCCCGCCACGATGGCGGGCCGGAGGAGCGGGACGTCGATTTGCCAGAAGGCCTTCCACGCGGACGCTCCCAGAGTTTGCGCAGCACCCCGAAGGTTCGACGGCAGACCCCTCAACGAGGTACGGACACTCTGAAGGACGAAAGGGAGGGCCAGTGCGGCCTGGCTGGCCACGATCAACGTCCAAAGAAACGGCGGAATGCCGAGGGTGCTTCCCCAGAAGTTCCGGAGGGCGAAGGCCAGAATCACCGGCGAGAGGAGCACCGGCAGGAAAGCAAAGCCCTCGAGAATGCCCACCCCTCGCCGGGGCCTCGTTGAAACGTAGGCGACCAGGAGGACCAAGGTCACGACGACGGTGGCGGCCGCCCCGGCGAAGAACAGCGTATTGACCAAGGCTTGGCCGGTGGGGATTCCGATCGCGCCGGTGGTCCGGGCCGCGAACAGGGCCGACCAGTTCTGCACTCCCCAACTTCCGTTGACGAGATGGAACGAAAGGAGGAGGACCGCACCCAGCATCGCCCCGACGAACACGACGAGGGCGACCATCGCCGCCCCGAGGGCCGCCGTCCCGGGCCGGCGCCAATTGAGGGAGTACAGACGGGGCGTTCCCCGTTCTCGTCCACCAATCAACCGGGCCCGGCGGGCCACCGCCAGGTACAGGAAAGCGGGGAGGCAGAGCAAGGCGACCGTCCAAAGGGCTAGGCCGGCCGCCAACGTCGGGGCGGCGTAGACCGTTCGCGCGAGCGTGTAGATCCAGACCTCGATCGTGTAGTTCGACGGGCCGCCCAACAACAGAGGGGCGGCGAAGCCGACAAACGAGAGCAAGAACGTCAGAAGACCTCCGCTCGCCGCGCCGAGCAACGAGCCGCGGCCCCACACATCCCGGAACCTTCGCCAACCCCCGCCGCCAAGGGTCGTCACGGCATCTTCCAACCGAGGTGAGGCGTTGGCAATCGCCGCGGAGGTGAACAACGCGACGATCGACGCATTGTAGAACACATTTGCGAGCACGATCGCCGCGAGGCCATGACCGAGGGCGCCGAATCCCGGGCCCAGCGGACTGGATCCGCCGAACAGCTCGTCGATTCCGAGCACGACGACCAGTGGAGGGAGGAGGAAGGGAATCAGGAGGAAGCTGTACAACAGGTCCCGTCCTCGGAATCCGTGGCGACCGAGGAATACCCCGCAGGGGTACCCCCACGCCACGGCGATACCCGCGCTCAATCCGCCCTGGAGCAGCGAATTCTCCAGGGCCCGGCGCGCGACCTGTGAACCCAGCGACGGGCCCCAGATCAGGGCGACGAAGCCGCTTCCCAACCCGAAACGCTCCACCGCTCCGGCGAAGAGAACCGCCGCCGGTACGGCGACGAATAGGAGGACGAACAACGCCAAAGGCAGTTCGGCCACGAAGTCGCCGATGCGCCCCCCGAGCGAGAGGAGGCCCGAACCGACGTCGCTCGAACCCGTCGTCAACGCGCTTTCGCCTCGGGTTTGCTCTAGGAGCTCACGGCGGACTGCCATTCGAGGATCCACCCCGGAAGATCGGCCGCGGTGGCGTTGACCGATTCGAAGGAGTTGAGCGAAGTGATGGAAGTGGGAGGTACGCTCCAGTTGAAGGCATCCGGTAGCGCTGCGGTCGCGTTGGCGGGGTACTCCCACTCGTTGGTGGGGATGGCGTCCTGTACCGGGCCCGACAACAACCAGTTCTCGAACTGTTCCGCGAGAGTCAGGTTCTGGACCCCGCCCCGAACGATTCCTACTCCGTAGATCGATTCCCAGCTGTAGTTGATGCCGTTGTACCGGAGGACCGACGTGTTGATGGCGCCTACCGGACCAAAGTACGCGTCGTACGCCGGGTCGGTCGTGTAGCTGACAAAGCTCGCATAATCACCGGCTGAGAATTCGGAGAAACCGGTGCCCCAGTCGGTCGTCGACGGAGCCACCGGGCCGATCGTATGCCAGAAGTTCGTCCAATTTTGATGCAACACCTCCGTTGAAAACGCGATCTGCATGGCGAGGAACTCCTCGCCCGTGATGTCGGGGGGAACTTCGTAGAGGAACTGGGAGGCGAGGGAGCGGTTGCCCGCCACAGCCTCCAGGTAGTTCCCAGCGGAGTACGGCATGCCGTGAGCGCCGTTGTAGCTCACGTTGTAATCGAGACCGATGAATCCGTACTCGTACGGGACCGCCGAGTGGTCGGGTGCTAAATTCGCGACGAGTGCCGGTGACACGTGGGCTAGCTCGGGGGGAGCGTAGGGGATGAGGAGTCCTGCCGCGTCTAGGCGAGGCGCGGTGAGCTCGTCCAGCCCCACGACCACGTCGGGTCGTGGACCGCCTGAAGTCAGCAGAGTTGTCGCGAGGTCTCCGGTCAAGTACTCGACGCAGACCCGGCTTCCCGTTGCCTTCTCGAAGGAGTCGAAGACCCCGGCGCGAGCGGCGGCCGGATCGGGTCCCGAGTCGAAGAAGCTCGCGTACGTCTCGACCACGAGCGTATGCGGTCCGCTGACGCAGGAATTGCTCGTGGTTTCGAAGTAGTAGTATGTGCCGAAGCCGGCCACCAGGACGAGGGCCGCCACGACCGGCACGATCCATGGGATCCGGCGCACGCGCCGTCGCTGGCGCGCGGGCGGTTCATCCGCTGTCCTCGTTCGATTCGTTTCTTCAGCCATCCCCGCAGCCCACTGCGGGGGATACTACACGCGGTTCCACGGCCTTCCCTGCGCCGGTATTGTCCGGATCAGGTTCAAGGGGTCGACAGAGACGTTCTGTCCTCTCAGCCGCGTGGCAGCTCCCCCAGCGGCCGAGGCATCGCCTGACCGAGATAAGACTCTACCGGGGGTGGGCCACGGTCAGCTTTATTTCGCGATCTCGGTGGATGGGGAGGAGTATCCGAGCGGGTTCCTCTTACTTTCGCAGCGGCTTCAAGACCGCGAGTTCGTCGATCCAAACTGCCGCCATGAGACTTACGTCGCCAGTGGACATGTTCGCGACGAGCTGGCGCGTGCGGGCCGCGGCGGAAGACGTGTTTGGTTAGATCAAGCCCCTATCCGCCGGACGGCGGCCCAATAAGAGTCCTGATCTGAGGGACTAAGTCTTTGGTGGCCGTCCCGGAGCGCCGCCGGCCGTCCGGTAAATCGGCCAACCCTTGAGACGTGAGAGCCCACTCTGCGGAGCGCGGAAATCACGTCCTCGACGCGTCCCGGGTCAGCGGCCAACAGGAGCGTTCCCTCACTGCTCGCGTCCAAGGGATCGATATCAAACAGTTCGGTCACCTGCCGCACCACCGGGTCGATCCAGGTCCTCGTCAGGTCCGAATCCAAGCCCCGTCCGGAGGCGATGGCCATCTCCCACGCCGCCGTTCGGACCCCGCCTTCGGCCGCGTCGTGCATGGCCCAGACCCCTTCCTTCCGCAGACCGACCTTCGCGGCGGTCAACGCGTCCCCTACCGTGGACATCCGGGCGGTG
>JASHPV010000067.1 GCA_030037875.1 Thermoplasmata archaeon | reverse complement strand
CGCTGGCCGTTTGACCGGCGGTCAATGTCTCGCTTGATGGTCCGGCGCTCCAAGGCCCACGGGGGACTCGGGGCGGGCAGCCGGCGGCGCCGAACCAGAGTTTCCGCCGCCGGGACCGCTTCCAAGGGACCGGCCGAGAAGGGCGCGGCCGTTGGGCCTTCGCAGGGCTATTCTGTGTACCGAGTCCAGGTCCCCCTCTCCAAGGACGGATGGGGTTACCACTACACGAGAGCGCATCCCTCGATGCGGCTCGAGGTGCTCGACCGCATCGAAGTCGGGGAGAACATGCTGCTGGCGGAGCTTCGGATGATGGGGCCAGGGGCGTATGACTGGCCGGCCGAGTCCCGTCGATTTCCCAACGTGATCCATATCGAAACGCATCCCGAGGGCCCGAGCAGCGTGCTCTATCGAGTGACCTATCGAACTCCGTCGATTCACACCATCACGCGCCGCCACGGGGTGCTCACGCGATACCCGATCATCGTGCAGAACGGTCAAAGCCAATTCGAGACGTTCGCCGAGCACGACCAGATGCGGGCATACCTGAACGAGTTGAGGAGGCGGGTCGGGGCCGGCCAGGTCGTGGCCGTTCAGCAAGGCTCGGTGACCTCCCAGAGTCTCGGTCTGACTCCTGCCCAGGTCACCATTTTCCAGGAGGCGGTTACGGCGGGGTTTTTTCAGGTGCCTCGACAAATCACTTTGACCAGGCTCGCCGAACGGCTGGGCCGGAGCAAATCGACCATCTCGACCGCTCTGGTGAGGATACGGAAAACGCTAGCCGAGTCGGCGCTCCGGCTCGACCTCTCGGCGTTCCAAACCGCGCTATCCGTGGGTCTTCCGTCCGCGTGAAAGTACGAACGCGTTCGACGGGGACGAACCGGTTCGGTTCACCGTCAACTAGGGTCCGGCCGGTTTGAGCAGTAGGTCCCGACGGGACCAGTGAACCAGACCCATGCCAGAACTGCCCGATGCGGGAAGAGTGCCTCAGCCGAGCCCACGCGTTGTCGCTCGCGTCCGTTCGCGAGAGGGACGAGGTCCAAAGTTACGGGCCGGCAGAACGCAGGACCCCCCCATCCTCTCTGGCCAAAACCGCAGGCCCACGACGGTCTTCGTGGGGGGACGTTCACGCCCCATCGTCAACGGCGTCGCTTTCGCCCTCGCGGAGCTGATCGACCTGACACCGTTCTGGCTCGATGTGAGAGCATCGGGAGCCAGCTCCGATGGCCCGGACCCGGGCAGTACCGGATGGATCCCACCGGATCGACTGTTCGTGTCGGAGGGTGGTCATGGACTCGAGCCGGAGGCCCCTGGGGCTGAGAGCGCTCTTTGGACGATCGTACGGTCGGACGAGCCGGCGTCGGTACTATCGCACCTCACGGATTTCCTCCGGCTGCCGGAACTCATCCAAGAGATTCTGAGCGCCGCCTCACCGAACCAGGGCCCGAAAGCGTTGGTAGCGGCGAACACCGACCGGGTGTCGCACCTCTTTCCGCGGACGGCGGACGGGCTTCAACGGTTCCTCGGAACACTGGCTGCCTCCTCCCTCTCCATCATCGCCGCGCACACCGGAGCCGCCGGTACGAGCCGGTTCGGATTCGCGACCGTCTTCCGCTTGGACGTGGAAACACCGGCCGAATGGGTGGAGGGAAAGATCGTGTGCGAACAGGGGATAGACCAAGGCCCGTTCGCGGTAGGACGTACGAATCGGCTTTCCGACGTCCCTTCCATCTCGCGGGTCCTCTCCAGTTTGTTTCCAGAAATGTCGTAGGCTTCGGCTCCCTCGTGCCCGGAGGCGGCGGTCTCGCCCCAGTGGCCCGCCCGGGTGCTTATCTCGTGGCGAGATGCCCCATGCATCGCTCCATGAATCGAGAAGATCCAGCCTCTCCCGGGGCCGGGCCCCAAGTCCCGTCGGACCCCGCCGCATCCCCGGGGGATTCCGATTCTCGCCGAAGAAGATCTCAGCTCGTGGTGATGGTCGGACTCTTCGTGACGTTCGGAGGCCTGTTTGGGTTCGCCCTTCAGGTCCCCACCCAGCCGGCCAGCTTGGAGAGCATAGTGCCCTGGCTCGCAGTTGGCTTCCTGACCACGTGGGTCGGGGGCATTCTTGCCGGGAACGCGCTGGTCGAACCGCCGCCGGGAGTTCGTCCGGCCCTGGTCGGACAATCCGTCGTCGCGGCCCTTGCTACGATAGCCGGTTCGCTCTCGGCCACCGTGGTCGTCCTCAGAGTGGGACCATGGGTCGTTCCGACCGCAGGAACTCCGGTGGAGCTAGAGATCGCAATCGGGGCCGCCGCGACCTCCTGGGTCGGGGGCTTCCTGATGGGTCGAAGCATGAGGCGATTTGCCCGGCGGCGCCGGAAACCGACGTCGACCTGAACCTCGGCAACCTCGGTGGTCTCCTCAAACCTCCTCCGGCTGGCTGGCCTTTGACAGGTTCTCGATCCCGCATCCAAGTCGAAGAGCCCATCCGGTAGGGCCGCCGACGCGAAGGGGCAACGCAGCCCCCATCGGCAACAACGGCCCATTCGGCGCGCCTAAAACAGTGAGGTGCCCGAGCATCCAACTATAAGTAGAGCGAATGTTTGTGCCGCCCTGACACGCCGCAGGGTGTAGGTTGCGGATGAGGGGCGCGGTGCGCAGTCGACGGCCGTCGGTCCGATGGCAGGTCGGCTCGTTCCCGCGACGTGGCGTGGCGTAACGATTCGAAGATCGGCTCAGGGTGGAGAAAAGATGGAGCAAGAAACCAAGGTGCCAGTAGTGAACAAGGGCCGGGCCCGAACAATGACCATCGCCTTCGCCGTGGTGGTGGCCCTGATAATGGTGCTATCGATCTTCGCGGCGGCTAATGCTGCCGGGTTGTCGTTCCAGACGCACGCGACGAAAGCCCTCACCCCGGCTACCACTGCGTGGACATATCCGACCACCACGTTGCAGGAACCGGGCTACACCGGTGGTACATACATTACGGCGTCAACCATCGATGTTGAATATTTGAATGTCTGGAAATACTCCGACCTTTACAGTGGCCTCCTTCTTCAAGAGCTCTACGACAGCGCCGTGCAGTTGGCCCCCAATCAGACCTACATTAACTGGGCCGCTTCGAGCTACGGCGAGACTCCCTCCAACCAAACCACATTCGATCCGCTGACCGGCACGAATGCCCATGTGTCTTACACATGGAATGTCACGCTCCGGCCCAATATCCAATGGTCCGACTGGACGCCCACGAATGCCGCGGACACGTACGTCTACTCGAACCACACTGACTTCAGCCTGTGCGTTTCGAATTACCCGGCTCCAGGCTGTACGGTTACTGCCTTCAGCCATACGTTCTCCTGGCCCTCGGTCACGATGAACAAGTACACGATGCAGTCGGCCGACCTGATTCTGAGCTGGCTCATCATGGCGACGTCTGCGGACTATTCCTCCGAATATGTGAACATCGTGAACGTCATTCCGACCAGCAACCTGACGGCCGAATTCATGCTCAGCGCCCAGTCGGCCACATTCATCACTGCGACGCTCACGACCCCCATCCTTCCCTACCACACGTGGCAGCCTCATGACTGCGCTTCGGCGACCTCCTACGCCTGGAATTACTCGACGTCGTGCCCCGCCAGCACTAGCGCCAATGCCGGGTACGATGTATGGAACGTGGGATACAACCCCGCTACCGGCACTTCCAACGATCTCATCGGGAGCGGACCGTTCGCCTTCACGAACGACTTCGCCTCGTACGAAAGCACCGCCATCCCCCAGGGATCCTGGGTGGTCGGCGATTACTGGGAACTTTACGTCAACCCGCACTACTTCGTCCAGTACGTCCCGTCGTTGGAGCAGTACTCTCCCAAAATCTTCGAACTGTACACGCCGTTGTACCTATCTGAGTCGGACGCGGTGACCGCGCTCCTGCTTGGGCAGGTCGACTCTATCCAGAACGGCGTCGACCCGACGTACATTCCGACTATTGATACGGACCCGAACGCGTTCATCTTCTATCAGCCGGGCGGCGCGTTCGGCTTCACCCAGCTCAACTCGTGGGGAGCGGGGCAACCGGCCATTCCGAACACTGGGGGCTTCCTGCCTGAGGTGACTAACGCGCCCTTCAACATCACCGCGGTTCGGCAAGCGATGAACTACGCCACCGACAAGGCGTACCTCGCCTCTGTCGTGGACGAAGGTTACCAGACTTTGGGGCAGCCAGTGATCCTGTCCTCCGACGCGATTTGGCATAACTTCACGGCTAACCAATACTCCTACAACCCGACCCTCGCGGAGTCGATGCTGGCCTCGGTCCCGGGCATGACGAAGAACAGCGCGGGTAACTGGCTGTACGAAGGGTCACCGGTGACGCTCAACATCCAGACGACGGTCGCGAGTGCGGACCCCTTGGGGGTCGAAGGGAACGAGATTGTCGCCCAAGAGTGGGACGCCATCGGCATACCCACAACGGTCACACAAGAGGCGTTTGCTTCGCTGCTTCCTCCGTTCTTCAGCTACGGGTACAGCGCGGTCAGCCTCGGCATCACCGGAATCACGGGCGACCCGACGAGCTACCTGATCGAGGTGTACAACGCTACGGTCGGTATCGGCTCGGGATTCTACAACGGACCTTTCTCCTCGTTGACCTGGAACGGGACCGCCTACACCGGGACGCAAATCGATCTTCTGATCGCTAATCTGACGACCCGGCTGAATTCGATTACGAACCTGGCCCAACGCATCTCTCTTGCCGACGAGATTGAAGGGATTGCCGATGCCGAGTCCGTGATCATCAACTTCGGTTACCCGGTCATCATCCTGCCGTTCAACAACGCGACCTTTACGGGTTTGGAGGAGAACTCGCTCCCCTATTCGGGATTCATTTACTGGAACTACCTCAGCTTCTCTCTCAAGACCCCGACGAAGGTCGTACCGCCGTCGGCGATCAAGACCCAGCTCGAGGTAGGGGTCGTGGCGCCGACAACCGTGTTTACCAACGGTCAGTTTGGTAACATCACGGTCCAGGTGCGGAACCAGTACGGGATGGCCGAGCCCGGAATGACGATCGCGATGGGCTACAGCCCGACGGGAATGCTGCTCAACATCTCGTCGGACACGGGAGTCACCAACGCGGGCGGAACGTACACTTGGGAGTTCCAGGTTCTGACTACGAACACTGAGGTCTGGACCGCAGACTACGGGGGAGAGATCAACATCACGGCCGCCGCGGCGCCACCCGTCGCGGAGGCGACGACCGTCGCGGCAGGTCTCGGTTGGACGTTCATCGACGTTCAGCCGTCGCCGGTCGCGTTCTATGCGACGAACAACACCAACCTCGTGGTCGGAGGTGCCAAACAGCCGTTGAGCATCTTGGTCTACAACCCACTGACCGGAGACCCGATTTCGGGATACGCCTACACCATCGAAGCGCTGTCCGGTGGGGTGAACCTGACCACCACGTCGGTGGCCCAATCGATCAAGGCCACGAGCGATTTCTTCAACGTAATCATCTCGGGGGTCCTGGTCGAGTCGTACGGATTCGCCAACGTCCTAGTGACCAACTCGACCTTCGTCCCTGTGCCGGATTACAACGTCACGGAGATCAGCGGGGTCACGGGGAGCAACGGGCTCATTTCCGTGGACGTCCAAGCGAACGCTACCTCGAACCTGACCGGTAACGGGAATCCGTTCCAGACGTGGCTCTTCCTCGGGGCCTATCAGGCGACGTCCCCGGTGGCCGGAGTGCCGCCGTACGGTTCGCTTGCCGAGGTGAGCTCGTCGTTCGACCCGGTCGGGTACGGAATTCTCGAGCCCGCCGAGATACCGCTGACCGTGACGACCGCCCCCGCGGCCGTTACGGTCTCCTTGTCGGTTAGCTCGGCGACCGTGGGACCGTCGGGAGCGATCACGGTGACCGCGACGGTGACCAACTCGACCACGGGAGACCCCGTGACCGGCGCCGTCGTTACGGTATACGCCCAGAACGACTTCGGCGCTAACCGCGGATATCTCTCGAGCAGCTCCGGGGTGGACGTCGGCGTGTTCGACCCGAACGCCTACTTCGCGTCGCCGGTCCTGCCCGGCGTCGAGATGATGACCACGGCGGACGGAACGGCCATTTCGACCTTCTCGCCCGGAGTGTATGAGGAAGAGGCCGTCAACGGAGCGCTGTATTGGGCGGGGGTGCCGTATGTCGACCCGTGGTTGATTCCGGCGGACGTCTGGGAGTTGGCCGCCTACGTCTCCGGCCCGACCGGAGCGATCAACTCGACCACCGCGGATGCCCAGGTCTCCTCGACCCCGTTGTCGACGCCGGCCACCCCGACGACAACGGCGGCACTTTACATCGCCGGGTCCGTGGTATCTCGCAGCGGAGTCGTTTCGGTGCTGGGTTCCTCCTCTTACACCTTCTACGTCAACACGACGGAGAACGGGCCAACGGGACCGCTCGTGGCAGGAGTCACTGTTTCGTCCATCGCGACGACGTTCGGCACCATTACGCCCACGTCCGGCACGACCTCCTCGGCGGGCACCCTTGAGGGAACGCTCAGCGTACCCGCGACGAGCGTCGCGTCCGTGATGGTCATCACCGTGGAGTATACCACGGCGAGCGGGTCCGTCAACCTCACGCAGACGGTCTATGTGGTGGCCTACACGGCGCCTGCACCGACCAACCTCGACATCTACTACGCGCTCATCGGGCTGTTCGCCGTGTTGACCGTGGTCTTCCTGGCCCTCTGGATTGGCGCGCGGAGCCGCCGCTCGCCGCCTCCGGCCCAGGGATGGCAGCCCGGTGGCTCGGGTGGAGGAACCGGCGGCGGAGGCGGCACCCCGCCCCCGACGAGCCCGGGCGGAAGCAACACCTCTTCCTCGACGGGGCCCGGGATGGGCGGATCGGGACCCCCGGGAGGAACCTAGGGAGCCGGCCTCCGAAGGAGAAGGGAAGCAGGTCTCCGACTAGAACCGGAGCGCTGTCCGCGGACCTCCTGTCGGGAGACGGGAAATCACCGTGGACGGCCTTCCCAACTAGGGGAACCTCGTGGTCGGCCGTCGCGGTCCAGCGGTGGATTTGGGCCCGCTGGGATTGGACACTCGGTCCGGGACGGAGTATTTCGATAAGTACCACTGACGGTTTGAATAACACTGGCGGAGGGCGACGATGAACATTTACCTGATCGCCCGGAAGATTGTACAGGTCATCGCCCTCATCCTTCTCATGGCCGTGGTCCTGTACATTATCTTCCGTTTGATGCCCGGCAACCCCGCGGAGATATTCCTCTTCGGGGCGAAAAGCCACGGCTCGAGCGCGGTTCAGCTGCAGCGGATCGAAGCCCAGCTGGGCCTGAGTGGGGGGAAGTGGAACTACAAGAATTTCATCACATACATGGAAGACATCCTGACCTTCAACTTCGGGTACGACTACTTCCGCCAGACCACTGTCTGGCAACTGATCCTGGGAGCCCTCCCGTATACCCTCATCCTCATCGGAAGCGCCACGGTGCTCTCGTATGCCATCGGTCTGCCGCTCGGCATCATCTCGATCTGGACCCGCGGGAAGAAGTCCGAGGGGGCCCTGGTCTCGGGCGGTCTCGTCCTCAACTCGATACCCTACTTCATTCTCGCGATTGTCCTCTACCTGTATTTCGTGGCGTACTACCGTTTGGAACCGGTCCGCTCGATCTTCCCGCTCTCTGACGTCACGCATCCGACGCTGTCGAGCTTGGCCTACGTCACGGCCGCCCTCACGCTCCCGTTGGCCACGCTTGCGGTGATCATCGCCTCCGGCAACCTGCTAACGATGCGCGCCGCCATGGTCTCCGTCCTGGGCGAGGACTTCATCATGACGGCTCGCGCCAAGGGCGTCTCGGACGGCTCGATCATGTTCCACCATGCGGCCCGGAATGCCATGATTCCCGTGTCGACCCAGATGGCTCTAAACTTCGCCTCGATCGCGAGCGGAGCGGTCATCACCGAGATCATCTATTCAATCCCGGGCATCGGCAGCCTGACGTACAACGCGATCCTGAACCTCGATTATCCCCTCGCGGAGGGGACCCTCTTCTTCCTCGCGCTGATCGTCATCGCCGCCTACTCGATGGTCGATTTCATCCACGCTTGGCTGGACCCCCGGATCAGCTTGTGAGGAGTGGAAGCGAAATGAGCTCAGCGTCCTCCACTGCGGACGAATACCGTCGTTTCCGGCGGCAGCGGCTCCTGCACCGCTTGGGCCGGTGGCGCAAGCTCTGGCAGATCTTTTACCGGTCCAAGTTCGGAAAGGCGGGCTTCTGGATCCTGGTGGTGTTTGCGGTCATCACATTGCTTTCGCCCATCCTCACGTTCCACAACCCCAACACGTTCTTCGCTCCCGAGGAGGACACGACCATTGCGAGCCAGGAGCTCTCCACCCAACTCCCGTACTCCGTCAATGCGAACGGTACGCCTCTGGCTCCGGCCGGAACTTCGGTCGTGGTTGCCGGCAGCTACGTGCTGTACACGACCACCGCCAACGGGTCCGTCTCGGCGGTGGCACTCGGGGGCAGTGCGTCGACACCCGTGGGGAAGGTCTTCCCTCTCCTTTCGGAGAACTTTCCGAAGGATGCCCATACCTTTGCCGCCACCTCGATTCCGCTTGCTTCCTACGCTATTTTTTCGACCAAGTTCGTCTTCCAGTACTCCGAATTCCTGCTCTTGGGCTCCACCTGGGGCGGAACCACCCATCTCGTGCTCTCGGAGATAAACTGGACCGGTCAGGACAACACGCCGGGCGCGGGCGCCCCGAAAGCGGTCAACACCGCCTCGGTTACCATCAGCGGTACTCTCGTTACGGCCCCTACCAGCGACTCCACGGGGGGAATCTCGCTCCCGCCGTGGGGACCGTTCTACGAGTCGGCCGCGTACACCGACTACGGGTTCAAACCGGGATACGTGTACGCCGTCACGGAGTCCGGGGGCCAGTACCGGATGACGGCGTTTTACACCCAACCATTCCAGCCGATATGGAACGTGACACTGCCATACTCGACCGTTCCCTCCGCGCCGGTCTTCGTGGGAAGCTACTATCCGCCACCGTCGGACCTCACAGCGACCCAAGTCATTATCGCTCAGAACCAGAGCCTCTTTTCCTACGCCCCGGCCACCGGGAAGCAACTGTGGGAGAGCAACTTCTCCGCCCCGATCGACACCGCGTTGGCGCCCGTCGTGCCGTTCGCCTACGAGATCGGACCGAGCTCGGCGGACGCCGCGTTCGTAGCGCTCACGGGGCCATCGCCCAGCGTGGCGTACGCCCTCCTTACGAACGGCCAGACTGCGGCCGTGACACCCCTCCCGGCGCCGGTGGTCGGTATCGGAACGGAAGAAGGTAGCGGAGGATATCCGGCCTACATTGCGATCAGCACCGCCACGACGACCTATGTCCTGGACGAACGGGGGGAGATTGCGTCCCCGCAGAACGCCGTCGGCCGACCGGTGGGCTTTGGGCTCTTCGGCTACTCGCCAATCTACGACGCCGATGCCAATCTCTTCATCCTCACGAGTTCGACGGGCAACTCCATCGCGGTAAGCGCCAACCTGGGACCGGACGCGATCCAGTGGCGAGCCTACGAGAGCCCGGCGGCCACGGCCGCGTCCTCTCCCCTGTTCTTCCTCAATACCGAATCGGGCAAGACGGCGGTCGCGGTCACCACGAATACCGGCCGGCTGGATGCGTTCGCCACCGCGGGAACGGACGAGAACCCGATCGGTCCCACGTTCAACGCGCCGTCGGGCAACTTCTACATTTTCGGGACCAACACGTACGGCAACGATGTGTGGAGCCAGTGGATCCAGAGCTTCGTCTGGGACTGGGAGATCGGCCTCGCCGTGACCGGCGGGGTCATCCTGATCGCCGTCCTGGTCGCGATGTTCATAGGTTACATCTCGAGCTGGGTTGCAACGGCTGTCGAGACGGTCACCCTGGTGCTCTTCCTGATCCCGGGCCTGGCCCTCTTGATCGTCATCGCGTCGATCCTCGGCGCGTCGTTCTGGAACATCGTGCTCGTGTTGACGATCGTCGGCTGGCCGTACTTCGCTTTCACCCTCATCGGCGTCGTGCGTCAGGTGAAGGCCCGGACGTTCGTCGAAGCGTCGAAAGCCTCCGGGGCGCGTACCATGCAGATCCTGCGACGCCATATGCTGCCCAACATGACCCCCCTGCTGGCCTACTTCACGGCCCTGTCGGTGGGGGCCGCGGCCACCATCCTGTCGACGCTCCAGTTCCTGGGGGTCGCCCCGCTCACGATCTCCACGTGGGGCGGTATGCTCGAGCCGATGTTCGGCAACTACTACCTTCTCGTTCGGGCGCCGTTCTGGGTTTGGCCTCCGACGATTGCGCTCACGATGTTCGTCTTCGCCTTTGTGTTTGTCTCGCGCGGACTGGACGAGGTCGTTAACCCGAGGATTCGGGCCCGGTAGTGGGGCAGGGAACGATGTCGGTTTCCGCTCCCCCCGCCGCGGCGTCGCCCCTCCCCTCGGGGGTATCCTCGTACACCTCCGGTTCTCCGATCATCGACATCGATAACTTCTCGGTCAAATTCCAGACCGAGGACGGAGTCGTTTCCGCCCTCGACCGGATCAACCTGCAGCTTCGGTCCGGCGAGACGCTCGGAATCCTGGGGGAGAGCGGCTCCGGCAAGACGACCCTCGCCCTCTCCATCATGGCGCTGCTCCCGCCCAACGCGTCGGTCGAAGGGGGGGTCCGGTTTCAAGGGGAGACCGTCGCGGCGCCCGGGATCTCGGGCCGGGCCCTCCTCAAGATGCCGCGTCACGCCCGTCGCGTCCTGACCGAGAAGCTGCTTCACATCCGCTGGCAGGGCATCTCGATGGTGTTCCAGGGGTCGATGAACGCCTTCAATCCGGTCTACACAATCCAGAAACAGATCGCCGAAGTGTTTCACCTCCACACCGATTATGGCTCGGAAGATATCCAAAGACGCGTGGTCGATTCGGTCCAGAAGGCCGGCCTCGACCCTTCGGTGCTCAAGGCGTATCCCCACGAGTTGAGCGGCGGAATGAAGCAGCGGGCCGTCATCGCGATGGCGCTCGCCCTGCATCCCAAGCTCGTCATCGCGGACGAACCGACCACCGGGCTGGACGTCGTCATTCAGGCGCGGCTCATCCACGAGCTCAAGGAGCTCCGGAAGTCCGAGATTGAGTCGATGATCGTGATCTCGCACGACATCGGGGTCATCGCTCAGTTGGCCACGCGGGTCGTCGTCATGTACGCCGGGAGGATGATGGAGGCCGGGACCACCGACGACATTTACCTGCGGTCCGCCAACCCGTACACGCGGGCCCTCACCGACAGCTATCCGTCCTTGGCGCGGGCACGCGCGCCGATCCGGGGCATCCCAGGCGCCCCGCCGGATTTGATTTCCCCTCCCCCGGGGTGTCGATTCGCTGAACGCTGCCACTACGTCCAGGACATTTGTCGGAAGGAGGAGCCCCCGTTCGTCGAAGTGACGCCGGGCCATCTCAGCGCATGCCACTTCGCACGCGACCTCGCCGCCGGCACGCTGGTACCGACGGTGGTCGCGGAGGAGGCTGTGCCCCCGATGGAGGCGCCCGCCGGCCTGTACGCACGTCCCCCGCTGATGAAGGGGACGGCCGTATCGAAGTACTTCAATCTCCGGGGCAGCCAAGCGGGCGCGCTCTTCAGCCGACCGGGCGTCCGACGGTTGGTCCACGCGGTGGACCACGTCGACTTCGACGTGTTCCCCGGCGAGGTGCTCGGGATCGTGGGCGAGAGCGGGTCGGGTAAAACAACGATCGGCCGCGTCATGCTGAAGCTCCTCGACCCCTCGGGCGGCCGCTTGCTCTTCCGGTTCGGAGGACCCCGGCAGGTGGCAGGGCTCACCGAAGCGGAGCGGTTAGGTCTGGGACAAGGAGAGAACGCGGGACCGGCCCCGAACGACGGCTCCCCGGACGCTTCCGGCGACCTCGGCCCGAAGTCGACCGAGAGCGCCGCGGCCCGGCTGATCTCCTCCGGATGGGTTGATCCCTTGAGCCTGGCCGTGACGCCGGTCCCCCAGGTCCAGTTCGTGTTGGGGATCCCGAAGGAGGCTGCGGAACGTTTGGTCGAGGCGGCCCAGCGCCGGGCCGGAGTGACGGCCGCGATCGGGGAGAAGCTGAAAGCGGCCGGCTACAAGGAGTCGATGGACCTGGCACTGGTCGAGCCTACGCAGCTTTCCCAGCAGACCGGCGTTTCTCGCCCCGAAGCCGAGCGGCTGGTCGAGTCCGCGTTGGACCGGTCCGATGTGGGACGAATCAAGGAAAACTCCGCCGCCTTCCGTGTGTTCCGTCGGATGACCCAGATGATCTTCCAGGACCCGTACGACTCGCTCGACCCGAACATGACGATCTACGACATCGTAGAAGAGCCGCTGATCGCCCACCACATGACCGCGGACCCCTCGAAGGTGCTCCAGAACATCCAGAACGCCCTGACCACGGCCCAGATCCGTCCCCCCGGCAACTACCTCGACCGGTACCCCCACGAACTCTCCGGCGGCGAGCGGCAGCGGGTCTCGGCCGCCCGGGCCCTGGTGACCAATCCCCGGTTCCTCGTGGCCGACGAACCGATCTCGAGCCTGGATGTTTCCCTCCGGGCGGGGTTCCTCAACCTGCTGAAGCAGTTGCGGCTCGACTTGGGCACCACGATCGTGTACGTGACGCACGACATCGCCTCGGCCCGCTATGTGGCCGACCGCATCTTGGTCATGTACCTCGGGTCCGGCGTGGAAATGGGGCCGAGCGAGGAAGTGATCCGGACCCCCCTCCATCCGTACACGAAGGCCCTGATTCAAGCGGTTCCGCTGCCGACGCCCCGATGGAATCCCGGCGAACTGGAGATCAAGGGCGAGATCGGTAACGCCATCGACGTGCCGACGGGATGCCGGTTCGCGGCTCGGTGCGTCTATCGGCAGGAGAAGTGCCCTCTCGAGCCTCCTCCTCGACAAGGGTCCGACACCCATTGGTATCTCTGCCATTTCACCCAGGACGAGCTTCGCGCGATTCGTCCGGCCGCGGGCTGACCGGCCCGAGTGGTGCCGTCGATGGCCCTCCCGACGGCCAGCCCCTCCGAGGTCGAGCTGCTCGAGGCCCACGCGGCGGCTGTTCGGGCCCGGTGGTTCTACACGTCCATCCCGATCTACGCGCTCTTCCTCATCTTAGGGGTCTGCGCCCCGGTCGCGCTCCTGGGGTACATGAGCTACCGCGCGACCGTCCCCCTGCTGCTGTTCATCGGAGCAATCTTCGTCGTATTCGCCGGAGCGTGGTCGGACTTCGGAGCTAAGTCCCATGTCCGGGAGGTCATCCGCCACCAGCTCCCCTTCGGCGAGGCCGATATGGACTATGTTCACAAACAGCAGTTCCTGCTGATGCTCGCGTACCTCGGCGTCGCCGGACTCTATGCCGTCGCCGCCGCCGCGATCATCTTGATCTGACCGGCGCCGCCGGGCGGCCGGCGGCCGCGGGAGGCTGCTTCGGGGCCGGTACCCAGTCGCGTCCCTTGGCCAGAGCCGCGACGAAGCCATCACGGGGCTCGGAGCGTTCGAATTCCCTTGAGCGACGCCAGCACGAGGCCGTTCGCGATCAGAGCGGCTCCGGCGACCAGGTAATCGAATTTCACCCCGTGCAGCGTAATGAGTATTCCCCCGAGGACAATCCCCACGGGGGTGGCCAGGGACCCTCCCACCTGCTCGACGCTAAGCACTCGGCCCAGCAGTTGGTTCGGAACGATGGCCTGGAGCGTCGCGGCGAGCGCCGTGTTGATCAAACCGATGACGAAACCGATGGCGATGTCGAGCAACAAGGACCACCCGAAGGCGTGGGAGATCGCTAGGCCGAGGACTCCCGCCCCGGCCACCACCACCCCGATGGCGATGAGCGGGCCGGCGAATCGGCGTGCTCCCAATCGGCCCACGGCCACCGCGCCGATCGCGATCCCGGCAGCGATGCCCGCCACGAGAAACGCGTACTCCGACGTGTTATTCGAGAGAATCTGGGCGTTGTACACTACGAGAAAGGAGAAGACCATCGAGGCGAGGAAATTGACGGGCATCGCACCCAGCACAACCTCGAGAAGAGGTAGTCGCTCCCGGATGTACCTCATGCCCTCTCGAAGGTCCCGAGAAAATGACCCCTCCTCTCTCGGTGTTCCGAGGCCCTGAGCCACGGCACCCACCCGGGAGGCGATCTGTGCGAGGAAGACCGCCGATAGGAGGTACGTCAGGGCATTGACCGCAAAGCCTGGAACAGCGCCGGAAAAGGCGAGGATAAGCCCGCCGGCCGCCGACCCGACGACTTGGGCCCCCATTCCGGTGGCCAGCAGCAAACCGTTCGCATCCTCCAAGTCCTCGGTGGGCATCATGCGGGGCAAGATCGCACTGCTGGCCGGCTGGAAGGTGGCCGTGAATCCGTAGACCACGACCACGGCGGCGAGGGTCACTAGCAAGTTGAATCCGATCGAGGCAAGGTAGGCGGTGAATGCGGTGAGTGCAACCGCCCGGATTACGTCAGAGAGGATCATCAAGGTGCGGCGGTTGTACCGGTCCGCCAGTACCCCTGCGAAAAGTCCGATCGCGACGCCCGGAACGACGCCCGCGATTCCGATGTAGGTGATGTCGAGAGCGCTCCCCGTGCGATGGTAGACGACCCAGGCGACGGAGACGGAGAAGATCGCCGCCCCGAGCTGGGAAGCGGCCGCCGCGGAGTAGAGGCGTAGGAAGCTGCGGTTCCGGAGGACCCGGAGGGGCGTCGCCGGCCCGGACGATACCGACGACCGCCCGGTGGCCGCTACCAAGCCGTCGCCGTCCGCTGAGACGTTTGGGCCTTCGCCAGCTGGGTGTCGTCACCGCCGGTTATCAAGGCGCAAGGGTAATCCCGGTTCGACACCAACGTGATCCCGGGGGCCGCAGCGCGCCTGCACTTAATGAACGAACTCACCCCGCGTGAGTCCGCAGGGGAGTCGGAGGGTTGGCCCGGACGGTGACCTCTCACCGGTCGGGCGACCCAGTTGGGTAGCCTTGCGAGGATACGGGGGCGAATGCGCGCGTTTCACGAGGTCTATTGCGTAGAGTCGCGCAGGTTCGAGACTGGTTCACTCGGGCTCGACTCTACAGACTTTTGGACGACAGGAGGGCGGCCGTACACTACCCAGGACAGCTTTCGTGCGACCCGAAATTCCTCGGGCCCCGGATAGTAATACTGCAGCCGGAAGACCATTCCCAGGATGCCTCCAACGGCCCCGATAACCCACCCGAGGAAGAAGCCGCCACCGCCCGGCAGGCTCAGAACCGAAATGATGACAATCGCGAGGCCGGCGTAGAGGTGGGTTCGCGGCCACACCATCATCACAAACGCCAGCGCGATGATTAGGAATCCTTCGAGTGCCTCGGTCTGACCGTAGAAGAGGGAGAAGTTTCCGATTCCCGGATGAATCAGGTTCAGAAACCATCCCTCGTTCCAGAGGACGGCTCCGTCCACCACGACGAACACCCCCGCGATGATCGACAGGACGATGGAGAGCACGGGACGGTTCGTGTACATGGGATCCGTGGTGGGGTCTTCGACCGGGGCAACCGGTCAAACAAGATGGGTCAGGTCACCATAGGCTTTTAGGCTCGTCTTCGACCGCGCGAGGCCCAACGTGAACGGTGAGGCAGCCCATCTAAGATTTCTTATACGGACCCGGCCGTCCTTTCGTGGCGGATGGAGTACGTCATTCTGAAGGCCGTCAGGCCGACTTGGCTCAACCTCCAACTCCCCACGGAAGTGGCGGCCATGATCCGCTACTCCGTGGCCGAGTCGCGCGGACTCCGCGCTCCGGGCCGCGGTATCGCCTTTCTCGCGCGGGGGCCTGGGATCGTTCGGGTGGTCGCGGCCCATCGGGCCGGCGACGTGCTCGGCATCGAGACCCTGCACAACCGGTTCATCGCGCCCGCACATCTCACGGAGAAGCTCGTGTTCAATCTGCCCGAGGCCGTGGAGGAACATCTCCGCCTCAAGATCCAGCGGCGAGGGGCCAACTCGCTCAAGTCTACCGATGACGGACTCATCTGGTTCGTCCCCGCGCCCGAGTATTACGAGTTTCGCGCTCGCGAGTGGACGGACCGCGAGTGGACGGGGCCGGCGGGAGCGTCAATGGCGCATGTCTACCTGTCCAAGTCGGTCGTGCCAATCGCAGAGGAGCTCGCGGAACTCGAGGGGCGAATCGAATCCGGGGAGTGGCGGCCTCGACTCGAGGCGCTTCAGCGAGTCCAGCGCGTTCGACGGTGAACGGCAGGAAGGGACTACGACGGAGATTTACTGACGAGGAATAACCCGCGTGGCGTGGGCATAAAATAGCCTTCGCATCACGATGGCTTCAAATACGAACCCTTCGACTTATTGTCTGTATGCAGCGTTCTACTGGGACTGAACGGCGTACGGGCAAGAAGGGCTACACGCTCCGCAACCCGCTCCCGCTCCGGTCCTCGGAGGACATCCGGATGACCCGGACGGGCCTTCCGGAGGACCCGATCCTCGCTTCGACCGGCCCGGTTGACGTTGACTCGCTTGCGAAGGCCATCCGTCGGTCCGTGGGCCATGAAGGCATGCGTCCAGAGGACGCTCGTACCATCGCCGCCCACGTCCTGAACTTCTTCGGCTTTAACGAACGGATCATTGACAACGTCCTGGAACCCGACGACCGCGACACGTTCTACATGCTCGAGGACACCGGGATCCTGCAAACCGAGCGCGACGAGACCACGCTCTACGATGGCCGCGAGTGGCGCATCCACTACTGGATGTTCCGGAAGGACCGTATCTTCGACCTGGCCCGGCAGGAGGCTCAGGCCATGGCAGAGGCCGGCGAGCAAGATGTCGTCTATTCCTCGCGGAACGCCCGGTCGGGCGGCTTCCGAATGCCCCACGGAGAGGTGGCCAGCAGCCCGGAGGCTCGCGCGGTGTACCACGAGCTCGGCGACGAGATCTGGCTCGAGCGCACCGGCCCGGCCAAGTCGGCCAAGCCCCATCCGCCCGGATCCCGGCACCCAGCTCTTTAGACGGGCGCCGGTCGACGGCGTAATGGTCCGGGTCGGTTCCGGCCCGTGGTGAAGCGCCGCTTCTTGCTCCTGGCCCATCGAGTCCCCGTGTCGGGAAATTTCTCTCTCAACGACCTGGCCGGGGCCGGGGGGCGAATGGACGAAGTGGCCCGCGCCGTCTCAACGGCCTTCACCATATCGAACGGGCTGCGTCGGGATACCGAGTTCACTGTTCTCTTCGAAGCTGAGCCGCCCCCGAGGGCCCGACGGATCCAGCTCATCGGCCAAGGGCTGAGGTATCTCAATCCGGACGAACGGTCGACCGCCGCGCTGCTCAAAAACGCGCTCGTCCGGTCGGCCACACTCGAGCGGGACGTAGAGGCATCCCCTGGATTGGTCGTCGGGCCGGCCGACCCGTCGGCGGTGCTCCGAGATTTCGTCAACGAAGTCGATACGGTCTGGCTCACGGAGTCCGGCCCGCCGTATACCCCGGTTGCATTGTCCCCTGCAAGCGTTGGGGCCGTGCTGAGCGACCCCGACGACCCGACGACGGAAGAACAGCAGATTCTGACCCAGCTGCGAGTCCCACCGGTGTCGCTGGGACCGATTTCCCTTCGGGCCTCCCAGTGCATCGACGTCCTGCATAACCGGTGGGACGCTCTCGCGAGCACTCTCCCGTAAACGCAGCCCAGGGCCAAGCCCCTGAGCTCTTCCGTGTCCTAGTGGACGGAGGGGAGCGGGAGAGCAGCAGGAGGAGCCGTCGTCAGCGCTTGCCGGGCTGCTCGACGACGCAGCCCGCCAACCACGGCCGTCATCCGGATCACTTCCCGCGTCTCGGGATGCGTTCGGGTCCCGAACATGAGCCGCTGGGGGCGGCCCAGCCGGTGCTGGACCGAGTACAGGACCCGGTCCAGAGTGTGGAGCGTCATGTTCGACCCCCCATCTAGGTGGATCAGCGCTGAGGCCGACTGCGCCTCGTCCAGGTCGAAGTCGAGCAACGACTCTGTGAGCGCCTGGTGAATCAGCCTTTCCGGTTCGGAGACGTGCTGCTCGGCATACAGCAGGGTGGAGAGACCGGCGTCACGTAGGTGACGTTTGAGACTGGCGAGGTCCACGTTGAGCTGGGACGGGTTCTCGACCATGTCCACGAGGCTGGTCACGAGCCGGTGTAGGTACGTGTTCCGGACGTGGAAGACGCGCTGCAGCGGCAAACTCTCGAACCGCCGAAGCTTCTCGTTCGACAAGGCCAGCAGGAGCCCGTCGAGATGCTCGAGCTCCTCCAGCGCCTGCAGGGAGTTGGACCGGCGCACCGGGTTGCTGTCGAGCTCGATGTGGAACGGAAGAAATGCGACCGGAATGGCCAACGAGTGGCTCTTGCGCAGGAGTCCGGTTAGGTAGGGGAGCAGGGCGCTGCCGGTGCCTCCCCCCAATCCGGCCACCAGAAAGACGATCTCGAACTCCTCGAGGCGGGCCTGGAGGTCCGCTTTCCCGTCCTCAATGGCCGAAAGGACCGCCTCCCGGTCTCCTCCGCTCCCCCCGCCCCGAAGATGCCGCTGGCCGATCAGGACCTTCCGGTCCGCGCGAACTCGTTCGAGGCTCTTCGCATCCGTGTTGATGAGGCAGGTTTCCACCCCGGTGATGCCGAGCTCGACCAGGTCCTGCGCGGCTTCACTGCCGGCCCCGCCGAGGCCGATCACCGCGAAGGTGCTCTTCAGATTCGCCGAGGCCCATGCCTCAAGAGAATCGGGCTCCATCGACCGCCGCCTCTCCCGACGGCTACGGAGATGGGCTCTCCCCCGAAGCGGCGACCGGCTCCCCCTCCCGCCGGGGGCGGGAGGAGGTTTGATTCAACTGCTCGACGCGCGTGCGGATGTATTCCCGGACGGCGGAACGTACCGCGTCATCGACCGACACCGAGCCGCCTTCTCGCACGAACTCCTCGAGCTGCCGGTTATCTTGACGGGAGAGATCGACCACGACCTTCGTGATGTTCGGAGGAGGAAGATTGACTTCCACGTACCGCTCCAACGCCTCGCGAATGGTGTCTGAAATCGTCGCAGTGCTCTTCGACTCCTGGATCTGACGAAGTTTTTCGATGAGATCCTGCGGGATCCGGACCGTGACACGCTCGGAAGTTTCGGCCATTGCTTGTCAGACGCATTTGGCCATTTTGTCTGACATTTGACTGATATGCAAAGTTCTGGTATTAAATCTTCCTCAGGGCCAAGCTTTGGGATTTTATTCAGGCCTCCGGCCTTTCTGACGGGAATTCTGTCACAGGCTCGACAATAAAATCACAGTCAACTCCCGGGCCCGGCTCTTGCTTCGGGGACACCCGCGTCCGGGGGCGTGGGGCCTTCCATT
>JASHPV010000066.1 GCA_030037875.1 Thermoplasmata archaeon | reverse complement strand
GCGATCTCGCTCTGGACCCCGAAGATATCCTCCAGGTTCCGGTCGTAATTCTCCGCCCAGAGATGGCCCTCGGTGTTCGAATTGATCAGTTGCACCGTGACCCGGATCCGGTTGCCTGCGCGTCGGACACTGCCTTCTAGGAGAGTGCCTGCTCCGAGTTCTTTTCCAATCTGGGTGGCACTTCGCTCTTTCTTCTTGTAATTCATCACCGACGTCCGTGCGATGACCTCCAACCCTTTCAGAAGGGACAGCCGGGCGATCATTTCCTCGGTTAGCCCATCCGCGAAGAACTCGTCGTTCGGGTCCGGGCTGATATTGACGAATGGGAGCACCGCGAGCCGGGAGGGATCGTTCAGCAGGGCGGCTTGCTCTTCCACGGTCCAAGGCAGAACGACCCGATATGCGTCGACGGAAGCCTGCAAGCCCTTGAGCGCCGTCGGGGGGAGCTTCTCGAGTTTGTTCGGTATCTTGTTGCGGACCTGACTGAACACTTCCCCGGAGATGCACACTCCTCCCGGGGAAGCGAGAGGCTCGATGCGGGAAGCGATGTTGACCGCGTCCCCGAGGATATCTTCGCCACGCTCCTCGACGTCGCCAAGATGGATGCCAACTCGAATCTGGATCGGAGTCACCCCCTGCTGTTCGTTTCGCTCGTGGATCCGTCGTTGGATTTCCACGGCACATTGGGTCGCCTTGAGCGCGCTATCGAACTCCACAAGGAACCCATCCCCGGTCGACTTCACTTCGCGGCCCCGGTGGGCGGCAAAGATCGGGCGAAGCAGCTCTTGCTGGGAGCCGAGGAGCTGGAGAGTCCGCGCCTCGTCGGCTTGCGTCGCGGCGGTGTAGTCAACGGTGTCGGTGAACATGATGGCCGCCAACCGACGGGTCGGCTCCGGGGGAGTGGCGTCGGCCAGCACGATCTCGCCATTGGCTTGCAGTTGCAGCCGGTGCCAACGGGAATCGAAGGTCTTACCCCGTAAAGTCCGAATCCTGAGATATCGCTCGACGCCGCCGGCGGCCTCCTCGCTCTTGAGGTCGATGATCCCGTCGCACAGGGCCTCGAACATCGTATAGAAGGCTGGAGAGGCGATTCCCCGAGGGAAGGCAATGAAGTGCGGGCATTCCCGGGCGCGGATGGCCGGAAGGACCCCGGTGCGCCACCGGTCGATGAAGGTCTTCTCGTCGTTGTACTGAAGGAAAATCCCCGTGTTATCATCGAGGTGGAGCCAGCGTTTCTCCTCCTCCGGGAAACCCGCCTTCGTCCGCGCGATCCAGCTCGCGGCTCCGGCGACCACGTCGAGGGGCTTCTCGCGGTCGGCCGACCAGCCCTTGTCCGCTGCCTTCGCGGCCTCGAACTCCGTAGTGGCCGTGTAACTATCCCAGACGCTTAGCAACCCCTCCGCCTCGAGTTTCTTCACGTCTAGCCCCAATCCCGACAACGTCTCCCTCGCCTCGTCCGGAAAGTGCTGGAATACGTGGTACTCGGTTTTCATACCCCGCTTTAGGGCGATTGCCGCAATGGTGAGCGAGGTCTCGTACCATTGCGAATCGGCGTCGAACTCGACCATGTACTGGCCACTGTAGACGAAGCCGTGAGGAGCCAGTTGATCCAACACGGGTACCGCGACGCTCGCCGGCATGCGGTTGCTCGCTGCCGGGAGTGGGCCCCGAATGATGAACGCTTCGCTAGCGGTTGCCATACGGCGGAATCACGCCAGAGTTCTAGCGTGAACCTATGGTCGCCTCCTCGGCTATTCTTCCGGCCAGGGGAGGAACCCTGTGTCACTCAATCGTAGATGCCTTACCGCGCGCTCGCCGGGCCTTCAGCTTGTGAGACGGGCTGAGAACGCCACCCGAAATCGCAGTATGGACGGCTGGCGCCGCGGGGCCGGGACGCCGCGCCCCGAGTTCCTCCAGATCGCGCTGCCCCGCGTCATTGACTACGTCGCGAGTCCCCGGGTCATGGTTGAGGTCTTTACGGCCCGATTGCTCACGGAGATCGCGTGCGTCGCGTTCCTCCGAGAGATCTTGTACCCACCGGTCTCTCGTTCGTGGGTCGGGCCGCGGCATCGATTCCCTCAACGGAATGGCGGTAAAAAGCCCTCCGAAGCGAAGCTCACGCCGTGCCGATTCTCAAGTCGCCTGCGCGCAGCGGTGTTCGAATGAAGGGTGCCGGTGTCGCAGCTGGGGGTTCTTCGAGCCGGGCTGCTGTGACGTAATCATTGTAAAGCGATGAAGCTCCCTCCAAGACGGTTAGCTTATCCAGTGGAACTCGGCGGCCGAGAAAGGAAGGTAACAGGTCATGTGCCTGGAAGTCGCTCGACGCTGAAAGCGCCTTTTCCGTCACCCATGCTAGGCCCCGAAGAGCAATACGACGAGATTGTCGGGATGCTCCGGGCCAAGGCGTTGAAAAATACCTCCCGAATCGCGCTGCGATTCCTCGACGGGGATCTCTCCTACACGGAGCTGGACCGCGATAGCGATCGAGTGGCCGCCGGACTGGGGGAGAACGGGATTCGGAAAGGCGACCGCATTGCGTGTCTGCTCGGGAACCGGCTCGCCTTTCCCTTGCTCTGGTTCGGCGCGGCGAAGGCCGGAGCTGTCTTCGTACCGTTAAACACCGCGCTGCGAGGGGACCTTCTGGGGTACGAGCTCGCGGACTGCAGCCCGAAGGGTGTCGTGGTGGAGCGGGATCTCGTTCCCAACTACGCTCCGGTCGCCGACCGGGCCGGCTCCCCCAAGCTCTGGGTGGTCGGCAACTTAGCCGCCTCCCCTCCTCTCCCCCAAGGCGCGATCGGATTTTCAGAATTGCTCGAGTCGAAAGGAACCCCCCCGACGGATCTTCCCAGTCCGTGGGAGCCGGCCTCGATTCTCTACACGAGTGGAACCACGGCTCGACCCAAGGGGGTCGTCCTCCCCCATCGTCGACTCGTGAACACTCCCCGGGAAGTTGGTCACCGGGCCGAGCTTTCGCCCGAGTCGGTACTTTTCACCGCCCTTCCCCTGTATCATTGCAATGCGCAGGAGAAGACGGCGCTGGTCGCGCTTCTGAACGACCTGACCGCGGTCTTCGATGACCGGTTCCATGCATCGAGCTTCTGGGAAACCGCGACGCGGTTCCAGGCGACTCACGTGGCGCTGCTGACGACGATGATCACGGTCCTCTACAAGCAGCCCCCCAAGTCCGGTGATCGGACCCACCGTGTTCGGGTAGCGACCGCGTCCGGGACGCCCGTTTCCATCTGGAAAGAATTCGAAAATCGGTTCGGGCTTCGAATCATCGAGAGTTACGGGATGACGGAGTGCGGGTGCACGACCCTGATGAACCCGCCGGCCGCCATCCGCGTCGGGTCGGTAGGGGTTCCGTTGGGATTCGTCGAAGCACAGATCGTCGACGATTTCGACCGACCGGTTCCCCCCGGCGCCCGAGGTGAGCTTGTCGTCCGCCCTCGGCAGCCGTTTACGATGTTTCTCGAATACTTCGGCCAGCCCGAGAAGACCGTGGAGGCCTGGCGGAACCTGTGGTTCCACACCGGGGACCTCCTGACGCAGGATGGGGAGGGCTACTTCTACTTCGTCGACCGGAAGGGCGATGTCATTCGTCGACGGGGCGAAAACCTAGCTCCTCGCGCCGTCGAGGAGGTCCTCGACCAGCATCCCGCGGTGCTGGAGTGCATTGTGGTCGGAGTTCCCTCGGAGCTGGGGGAAGAGGACGTAAAGGCGTTCGTGCTGCTAAAACCCGGG
>JASHPV010000065.1 GCA_030037875.1 Thermoplasmata archaeon | reverse complement strand
CTCACGAGCAGGCTCGCGAACATCGCCACCTCGATCGCGGCGCCAAGAATCCATCCCAGAACGATGGACGTGACGCTTGGGTGGAGGGCGTAGAACAGCACCGGAATGCCAAAGACAAAACCGGTGCCCACGGTGTAAACGATCGAATATGCAACAAACCGCTGGAGTCCCCAGAACACATTCGAAAAGATCCCGATCGCCGTCAGCAAACCGATGTAAGCTCCCAGGAGCTGAATGTCGGAGGCGTACTTGCCCGAGTGAAAAAAAAGGACGCTCAGCCCGTCCGACGCCAGGGCGACTGCCGCGAAACCGACCAGAGAGAGCAGGGCGGTCGCCATCATCGCCCTACGGACGAGGGCTCGCGTGGTCGCGAGTTCACCCCGAGCCCGATGGTACGATAGGAAGTGGTTGAAACCCGCACCGAGGCCCAAGGTCATCGCCGTGCCTACGACGGGAGCAATGGACTGTAGGATCACGACCGAGCCGAGCTCGCCGAGAGGAAGTACTCGGGCTAGGTAGATGTAGAACACCCCCCCCGCCACCAGAAAAGAGGCGGTGCTCAGGTAGACCCAGGGGATGCTCGTGGGGGGTGTTTCGACGGACTCCTCGACGAGAGCGGACAATTCGGTCGGATGTACCTAGCTAGCTCTTGCTTTTGAGCCTCGCGCTACTTTTCCCGTCCCGCGTCACAGATAGGCACGCCACAAAAGGGGCTCGACCGATTGCTCGCTAAATCAGCTGAACCACCAGATAGATCGTGAACCGGGAGTTGTCGAAGACACATTCGAAATACGTCGGGTCGTTGAATTTCGAGAGTTGCTGCAGGGTGAGCGGGGCGGTCGGTTCGAGGGAACCGTAAAATTGAGGGGTCTTGGTGGTCATGTATTGGTCCACCACGATGTACTGTCCGACTTTGAGGGCGGCCCACGCAGACTCCGATACGTACGTTCCCTGGAAGGGGAGGTACGCGTTCCAAGTCTCTTGGAATTCGCCGAATCCTCCCAGAATTGCGTACGTGAAGTAATCTCCCCAGACCTTTTCGGAGGGGTTCAGATGCGAATGCGCCCACAGCGCGAAGGCGTAGTCGGCTTGGTTAATCAGGACGGGGGAATCGTTCTCCACTTGAGAGGCGGGGGCAAACTGGTCTCGTGACGTATACGGCACGAGACTTCCGCCGGTAAAAATGAGCACTATCAACGCCAGAGCAGCCACGGGTCCTACGAATCGACGCCAACTCGGACCGACCGGACGAGCGCTTGGATTGCTTTCGCCCCGGGACCGAGTGCGGTAGGGCCACAAGCGATACAGGAGCCACCAGGCACCCATCGGCAAGAGAAACAATCCGAACCATTCGAGGACTCGCAGGACCAAAAAAGAGTAGTCCGTTTCGAGGAATGGTATGCTAGCGAAGGTGAGGATAATCGCCACGACGGCGCTGACGCTAACGAAGTTCCATTGCCTCAATCGGCGGAACGCGAAAAGCCCGACCATCGCGAGCACGACGACGAGGAGGAAGGCACTATAGGCCCAAACCTGCAGATAGAGAGGGAAAGATTGACCGATTCCCGCGGCAGCGGGATTTGAATTGACCGGCGACGTGGAGACAATGTTGCTCAGAACGATCCTCAGTTGGTCAAACTGGAAGCGAACCAGCGCGGCGGAAACAAAGTAGGTGTAAACCAAAAAGGTCGCAAGACAACTGAAAAAAATCGAAGCCACTCTTGACCAGCCGATTGTTCCCCGCCGGGCCAGAAGGGCCCCGATGAGCAGGAAGCCGCCGAGCCCTGCGAGAGTTGCGTACGTCGTTAGCTCGTGGCTGATGACGATGAACGATGAAAACAGGACGATAGAAATGAAGACCGAGCTGGACCAGAGCACTGGTTCTAGCACGACGAATGCCAGAAGCAGAAGGGTGAGCGCGAGGAACGGAACCGCGAACTCCTGCTGGACGGAGATATCGAAGAGGACGGAGGGAGTGCCCATGAAGAGGAGCAGGCTAAGGAAGCCCACTCGGGCGCTGAACAATCTCTTGCCGAGGGCGAAGATGACGGGAGGTAAGACGAGGAGCCGGAAGAGCGGGATAGACCACTGGATGGAGGTGACGAGGGGGACTCCAGTGACGGAGGAGAACTCGGCGTTGTAAACGCCACTTCCGGGGAAGATCGAATAATCCCCCGCTTGGCCCGTGTAGGCCGCGCCCCCCGGGACCCAATGGCCGGTGTTGAGGAGTACGTTTGCGAACTGAAAGTTGTAGATGATGTCCCGGTCGTAAGGTAGCCCGAATGGACTAAACAGTGGGTAGAGCAGGAAAATGAGGGCAATCCCGGGCAGAAGAAACAGAAGTGGAACTCGTTGGAAGACTGCGAACAGGACTGGGCTCACAGCAAGAAACAAGCCCACAACCCAGAGATCTCGAGTCGGGAGGCCGAAAACAGTAGGCCCGGCCCCCAGGTATTTTGTAGCGTAGATTAGAAGAGCTACCGTGAGGAATCCGACCAAGCTCAAGGACAGCGCGAGCAGGACCCTTCTCGCGCGACTCGGCGAGAACACCTGCGGCGGAGAAACGGGGGCTTCAGGTCTTCGGGTGCTCGGGGATTCCGTACCGGTGAGGCCCGGAGTCTTACTTCTCTTCCGCAAAGCAGGATCGTTCAAATCGACCAATTCTGTGCTCGGCGAGACCCTCTAGACCCTCTAAGAGTGTTTCGTTGGCCGAACCGAGTCATATATCATCTCGGGCCTGGCTGAGCCCCGGTCGGGTCCCTCGGGGGGCAGAAAAATCGGGCTCCGAGACCGAGGAAGGCAAAGAGCCCGAGGTCGCAGGATTGCAAATCTAACACGGAAGACGGCCCGCATTTCTTATGGACGGCCGCCTCCCTCGATGGAGGGGGTCGATGCCCGCCAACATCCGGGACCGGAAGTCGGGTCGAGCGGCTTTCATCGGCGTTTACGACATCCGGGGACGCTTTCCCTCAGATATCGGGCCTGTCGAGATCGACCACCTAGCAGCGGCCTTCGCCGAAATAGGAACCGGTGCCATGCTTGTCGGCCGAGACGTTCGGAAAGAGTCGGCCAAGGTGGAGCAACTGTTGGTGCGCGGACTCCGCGCGCGGGGGCGAAGTGTGATCGCACTGGGCGTGCAACCGACCCCAGCTGTCGGCTTCGCCGCCGCCCATTTCGAGTGCACGGCCCTCGCACTAACCCCCTCGCACAACCGTCTGGGCTACGTCGGAATCAAAGGCTTTGGCTCCTCTGGAGAACAGTTTTCACGGGAATGGGAGAAGGTTCGGAGACTGTATCGCCAGTCAGTCGAATCGACTCGACCCGCGCTTCCCGGGCGAAGGCGACCGTCTCCTCACCCTCGGCGAGCGATTTTGGAACACGGTTGGATCGAATCGTATCTCGAGCATGTAACACAGAATCTATCGAGCTCCCTTTCGATCGTTACGGACGCGAGAGGTGGAGCGGCTGCACAGGTGGCTCCGCGGGCCCTGCGCAAGATGGGCGCTCGCGTGGTCGCGCTCCATTCTCGTTTCTCCCCCGATTTCTATGGGCTCTCTCCGGAACCCACTCGAGAGAACGTGCGCGGATTGGCTCGGACAGTTCGAGCCGAGAGGGCCGATTTTGGAGTCACTTTCGACGGGGATGGAGACCGAGCGGCCTTCGTTGACGAGCGCGGACGCTGGACGGAGCCTGAGGTCATCGCGACACTTTTCTACCGATACCTGTCCCCCTCAGGCCAGCCTCTCGTCGCTACCGTCGACGCCTCCTATCGATGCGAAGAGATCGTCCCGACAGTACGTTCGCGTGTCGGAGCACGATTTGTTGAAGCAACGATGCGCCGTTCGGGAGCTGTCGTCGGGTTCGAAGGGTCTGGACATTACTACCTCCGCCGGTGGGGCCCTAACTCGGACGGCGTCCTGGTCAGCTGCGTACTAGCGAACCTGCTGGAACGCACCGGTAAATCCTTGAGCGTATTGGCCGATCAGTTTGGTCCGATTTATCGAGAAAATCGGTCCATCGACTTCGATTCGCGGGTCGAGGCAGTACGAGCGTATCAGTCGATACGTAGGCGTTTTTCCGGGAACAGGGCTTCTCGGACAGCCGACGGTCTGGCGGTCCAATCGCCATCGGGAAGGATGCTCGTGCGGCTCTCCAACACTCAACCGACTGTCCGAGTTACGCTCGAGTCGACGGAACGCCGTCGAGTTCGGGAATTGGGACTGGAGTTTGAAGGGGCCTTTGGACGTCTCAGGGCTAAAAAGAAGTCGCTCTCAATTTCAGGGCGTTAGTGCGACACGCGACACTGGCGCCTCGTCGAGTGGGAGTGTTGGAGTTTATTGTCTCCTAGCGCAGCGACTTTCCTGTATCAGGGGTTCTCCCCACCCAAGATCGCGGGTCTGGTGACTTGGGGCGAGGACCAGGGGTGGCACGACATCGAGCCGTACACCAGAATCAGTCGGGGCGAGTTCTACCCGAAGAAGTGACCCACTCCCGAGGCCATTTTCACTTCCGAGTTAAAGGGCAGGATTGTGGGTCCGCCGCCCGACAGCCACTGGCCTTTTTCGAGCGGAATCCGTATAACTGGGGTCTTGACCCTGTACATTAAACCCGGTGTGCGTTGTCGCCATTGCGTGACAGCTCGATTGACCTGGGCCATGTTCCGTCGATTCTCGAACCTTTGCCGACAAGAACCAGGTCTGCCCCGCCGGTCAATTTTTCGTGGGGCCCAGCAGCGTAGAGACCAAATATCAAAAGGTTATACGAAGCCCGACGGGGAAGCCGGGCTTCCCCGCCGGGGGGCCCACTGTGGATACAAACGCTTCGCTTGAGCGCAGGGGCCCTGGCTTCGCATTCCTAGACCACCGCTCTTCAGAGCGGCTGACAGCCTCCTCGAAAATTCCCACGTCAACCTCGGGCGGCTATCGTTTTCCTACCGCGGGGGACACGGTCGTCATAATTCCCGCCTACCAAGAAGCCGGCGCTATCGGAGCGGTCATTGATGAACTTCGAGGGTCAATCGACCCCATGGTCCTGGTTGTCGATAGGCCGGGCGACGACGGAACCGGCTCGGTTGCCAGGGGAAAGGGGGCCCTGGTCCTTGACCAAACCGATCGTGGAAAGGGGAATGCGATTCGGCTCGGGCTAGATTTTGTTCGTCGGTACTGCCCACAGGTACAGTACGTGGGGCTAGTCGACGCCGATCATACCTATCCGACGGCCTCCCTTGCGGAGATGCGGGAGATTTTGCGAACCGAACCCTCAACCGGGATGGTGGTCGGGCTCCGCGAGCACCTTCGAAACAACGGGACCAATTCGCTCCTTTTCGCGATCGGAAACCGGATGCTAGCCCGTTGCCACGCTACACTGAACGGGATTCCGCTTAGGGACCCTCTCTCGGGGCTCCGTCTGGTTCGATTCGACGCCCTGGAAAAGTGGTCTCCCAAGGCTCGAGGATTCGACGTCGAGTGCGAGCTAAATCACCAAGTCCACAACGTGCAGCGACTCTCGATTTCTGAGATTCCGATACCCTATAGAACCCGGATCGGCAAGAAGAAGCTCCGGCTCCGACATGGGGTATCGATCTTCGGCCGAATGGTTGCTCTATCGTTGGGGGGCAAGTTGGGCCGGAAGCATCGGGAAAAGCCCTAATCGCGTCGGCGGTGCGGACGGGACTGGCCTATCTCCCGAAGACGGGAGTCGAACTCGAGAACTTCCCCCGATAGTGAAACGCGCCGCCTCCGTGCCACCTTCGTCCTCCCGCGCACCAATGCTCACATCCGAATCCGAGTGACACCCACCCCCGCACGCCACGCCGGTGGACCTTCCCCACTTCGAATCGCACGGATTGCGGGTCGGCAGGCCAGGCACACCAAACTTCGATACGGCGGTTCAACAGGACGCGCCGGCATTTCAAAACCGAAAGTCTTACTTAATCTGCGCCAATCGTCACGAACATAAAGGTGAAGGATGTCCGCCGTTGAGTGTGCGGGGTAACCGGGTACCTCGGGCAGCGAGCGGCAGCCCCGATCCTGCTCGATAGTCTGAAGCGACTCGAATATCGGGGCTACGATTCCTGCGGTCTCGTCGTGCTGAACGATGGAGGCGTTGCTCTGCGCCGGTCTGTCGAACCCCTCGATCGGTTCCGGACCGTCATTCTATCGGAGAACCTTCCGGGCACCGTTGGCCTCGCCCATACCCGCTGGGCGACCCATGGGGTCGCGGATGCACTGAACGCCCACCCCCACAGCTCCTGCGACGGAACCATCCTGGCCGTGCACAACGGCGTTCTGGAGAATGGCGACGAACTTCGGGCGACTCTCATTCGACAGGGCCACCGATTCACCTCGGACACCGATTCGGAGACGATCCCTCACCTCGTCGAACAATCGCTACGAGAGGGCCAAACGATGGACGCAGCGTTCGCGGCTCTACCCCGACGGCTCGTCGGAAGCTACGCCGTGCTACTGGTGCACGCGAAAACGGATGCGATCTATGCCCTTCGTCGAGATTCGCCTCTCGTGATTGGAGTGGGGGATAACGAGTATTTTCCTGCGTCGGATATCCCAAGCTTTCTTCCTCTGACTTCCCGGGTCGTTTACATCACCCAGGACGAGCCCCTGGTAATCGACCGAACCGGAATCCACCGAATTAGGCAGCACTCCCCGGCAGGAGGGCGAGAACCCCTCGACCGACTCCCCGTGATCTTGGATCAGAACGTGACGAGTCTATCGAAGGACTCTTTCGAGCACTACATGCTCAAGGAAATCCTCGAGCAGGCTTCTACCTTGGAACGCCTGATAGAAGTCCCGCCCGAACCCCTCGCAAAGGCTCGAGCCTTGCTCCAAAAGGCATCGTCGATCAAACTCATCGGGGCAGGAACGAGCTACCACGCGTGTCTATTCGGTGAACACGCCTTCGGCGTGGGCGCCGGGCTCGACGTTGAAGCGTGCGTCTCGAGTGAATTCGAGTTTCGAGCGTCGTTACTCCGACCGGGCGCGGTTGTCGTCGCGCTGTCGCAGTCCGGGGAGACCGCTGACACGATACATGCGGTGCGTTCGGCTCAAGGGCGAGGAGCCAAGGTGATCTCGGTCACCAACAGCGAGATGTCGACACTCGCGCAGATGTCCGATCTCGTAATCCCTCTCCGTTCGGGCCCGGAGCTGGCCGTTGCGGCCACGAAATCTTACACCTCCCAGCTTGCAGTACTTCTCCTGCTGGACCAAGAGTTGGCCCCTTGGGCAGTCACGGACGTTCGGAGCCTCTGGAAGGCCCGAGACTCGATTTTGAACTTAACGTCGACCGCTGCCCGGGCCCACATAGCCGAGTTGGCCCATGAGCTGGCCGTTCGGCCGGAGGTCTTCCTCATGGGACGGGGCCCGCACTACGTCACAGCGCTGGAGGCGGCCCTGAAGTTGAAGGAGGTTGCCGGACTCCGTGCGGAAGCGTTCCACGGCGGCGAGATGAAGCACGGGCCCCTCGCCCTGATCGAGGAGGGGGCGCCGGTGGTGATGTTCTACGACAGAGCCGGTATGACGAGAACGGAGATAGCCGCTTCCGAACTGATCGCTCGCGGGGCACTGGTATTCACCGTCGGCGAGCAGCGACTCCGGAGCTCACACCTCCACGTCCGCGCAGATGACGCTGGGAAAGCGACCCCGATTCCCCAGATCATTCCGCTCCAGCTTCTCTCGTACGAGATCGCGAAGATTCGAGGAAGGGATCCGGACCACCCGAGGAATCTAGCGAAGTCCGTCACGGTGATATGAGTGGCCTCCGCGGCGCATCGTCGCGGCCGGCTCGGAGTAAAGAAGGGCGAGGGAAAGGGGGCGCAAGTCCGTCGCGCGCGTGAGTCCGACTTACGCAGCATCGCACGGATCGGTAGTGCGTCTTTTTCCGGATTAAGACCGCTGCCGTCGGCTCTCCGATGGGTGCGAGCCAACTGGGCTGCCCGACCTCGCATGCGCTACTGGATCGCGCGGAGGCGGGGCCTGCCGATTGCCTACATCCTCTGGATCGAAAAGGGTGGTTTCCGGCCCGATGCGGTGGTCGAACTGGAGCAAATCGCCGTTGCTCCCGATCTCCGGGGAAAAGGAATCGGTCAGCTCCTCGTGCGCCAATCGCTGCGGGAGCTCCGTCAGGAGGTCACCCGCTCGGGCCGGCGCATCAAAGTCATCGAAGTGACCACCGGCTCGGAGCAGGGAGCCATCCGCTTCTATCGACGCGCACTAGGAGCCACGGTAGTGGCGAAGATTCCTGATCTCTTTCGAGGTACGGAGCTCGTTCTTCTTGCACGTCCTCGAATTCGGGCTCGGGGATGACGGACCGGGCCGTCTGAATCTCCGTCAACGGTCCGGCGGTAGAAGGCGAGGTACGTCTCGGCCGTCGGCTAGGCCAAGACATCGTACCGTGACCATTGGGCAACATGCTCGCAGAATCAGCGACAGAACGCGGATCCAGTGAGGAGTCGAAACTTGCTCTACGACAGCCGCTCAACATCGAGATGCAAGAACCCAGTGGTTCCGTCGTCGATCGTCGACCGGTGTGCGGGAATGTCGGAGATCACGATGGAGAGCTCCTCTGCCGTCGCGGCTCAAGGGCGGGGCGAATCGGAAGACGCCGCGGCCGCCGGGCTCGACATTTGTCGAGTCGGGCTTGTCTTGACGCTGTGTAGGGAGGTCATCTTCTTCGCGTGATAGTACGCCCACGTGGCGCCCCGTGGGAAGGCGAGATATGCGAGAAGGACCGCGGCCATCGATACCGTACTCGGCAGCCGCCCCGAATACATCGCCCGCTGATGCGGATTGACGAGCATGCCGAGCAGTGATCGGCCGACGACCTGGCGATGCGGCCGGGAGTCCGCAATTTCATAAAGCGACCTGCAGTAGTCACGAAAGTACTCGATCGTCGGTTCCGCCACTGAACCCCGGACCATTTCGAGGAAAAACTCGGCGTCTTCGAGCGCCTTCCCAAAGTAACTCCGCCTACCTGCATAGAAATCTGTCTGGGTGCCGCCGGTAAACTCACCGGAACTTCCGGCCTCGTGAATTCTGAATTCGTTGAGCACGCGGTCGGTGCACAGAATCCCTGTATGGCTCAACAATGAGACCAATAACAAGAAATTGTCACAATTTACCCGTACGCGAGAGAACTCCCTGAGCCAGGGCGCTAGGGTTTGCCGACGGATACTGATGCTCGAGTTGTTGAACCCGATCTCGCACTGAACATGTGCCCTACTAAACTCGCTCGCGGTGTGCAACTCAACGAGTTTTTCATGCCCTTCGTGGCGATGTATCCACTGCCGGGCCAGGGGAGAACCGGCCGAGTTGACGAAACGTGGTCGGCACCGAATGTATCCCACATCCGGTCTCGAGTTGAACAATTCGACGATTGTACTGAGTTTAGTGGGAAGAAAGCGATCATCATCATCTAAGAAACAGAGTATGTCTCCTGTTGCCTGCTCGATTCCCGCAGAGAACATGGCCCCGGCGGTGAGCGTGGGGGGGGACTCTACGCGCCGAGCCGAGAGGCGATCCAGGTAACGATCGAGTTCCGGAACCTGAAAGTCCTTTACCACGATCACTTCGAACGCATTCCGGGGAAGCGTTTGCTGCATCGCAGAATCCACAGCTTCCCGGAGGAACTGGGCCCGCTGATGAGCTATGACGATGACAGAAATCGCCGGTCGCTCCATGTGAAGTTGTCGAGATCTGTCACCCGGAGTTGGCATGTTGTCACGTCGACCTCAAAGAGCTTTCTTGACCCATCCGAGCCCGCTCGTCTAGCATCTCGGGAGGTTAACTCCTCGCGGCGAAGCGTTCCCTCGAGGGCCCCTGAGGCAGCCGAAACCGGCCAGGACAAAGCGGAGTTTGTGAGAGATCCTTTGGACTGTACTGATGAAGGGGCAAAGGTCAGTCCGAACCGTTTCTGGGCCGGTTTGGTCGTAACGGATTGCACGAACTTCAACCGCATCGTCCGATTTTTGTCTGAAGTCCCTCAGTTCCTCCCGGGGGACCGGTGTAACCAGACGATGAGAAGTTCGAGGTCGGCTCAACCGGCTGTCCAAACGACTCCGACGAAGGTCTGTTGAAGGAAAACCGGCTTCATGGGGATTCACCACGGTTCCAATCGGGGACGTCAAACGACTCTTGAAACTGGGCGAGCCGCGAAACATAGATCAACCAAAGGGTACGACTTCGTCACACTCGCGACCAGCCACTTGCCAGGAACTGAGCGACGTCCGTGTCTGCGGCCCCGTCTACTGCGGCCCAGTCTTATCCGCGGGTGACGTAAGCCCGGGGGGGCAGGGTTCCAGAAAGGGTGGGCACCAGCCACTTAGGAACGGACCGCGTCCACGCCGGAGGGCGGGTCCGTGCCCCGGACGCCGTACCTACGAGAGCGCGATGAGCTGCCGATAGAGGTCCAGGTAGCGGCGGCAGGCCCGGTCGAATGTGAACTCCTCGCGCACGACCTTCCTCGCCTTTGCGCCGACCCGGGAAGCTAGGTCAGGATCATTGAGCAGGGCGGAGACCTTCTCCGCGAACTCGACCGGGTCCTGGGCGAGAAAACCGTTTTCGCCGGGCCGAATCAGAACCCGATGGGGAGGGATGTCCGACGCCACGACCGGGAGAGCGGCCGCCATCGCCTCCATGAGGGCGTTCGGCATCCCCTCAAAGCGGGACGGAAATGCGAACACGTCCGCCGCAGCGAAGTAGAGAGCGAGCTGGGCGTCGGGAACCTCCCCCATAAACTTCGCGCGGGCCGCGACGTCCGAGTACTGAGCTTGGATGTCACGGAGGTACCGGTCGCCGTAATGTTCCTCATTGTATCCTCCGACCGCCACCACGAGGGAATCCGGAATCCTGCGCAGCGTCTCAAACAGCCAGTCGATGCGCTTCGCGTAAATGGCCTTGCCCAGCCAAAGGATGATCCGTGCCTTAGGGTCGAGGTTCAGGAGCCGGCGCGCCTCCGCCTTTTCCGGGAGCGGGTCGAAACGACCACAGTCGACGCCGTTCGGAATGAAGATCGGTGAGTACCGGAGATAGTTCACCGCAAGTGCCGGGGAGTTGACGACCAGGTTCGTTTCTCGAAGGAGCACAGGTAGTCCGAGCTTGGCCACGCCGTAACCCAACGATTTGTACCGCCAGCCGAGTTCTGTGATAGGGTCTATACCGAAGAGCACGGTCCTCGGGTAGGCGCGCGCGAGGTATACCGCCGGCAAGGCGAAATAGACGTCAAAGACCTGCACGATATCCCAATCTCCGCGCTTCTCTCGGATGGCCGAGCGAAGGTCCCAGATTCCTTGCGGCATCCGTAGGCGACCCACAACCCGAATCCCTTCCTGCTCGAGTAAGTCATAGTGGGGCCCGACCGAACGGAGACAGAGGTATTCTCCGTCGACCGATTTCCTAAGCTCGTGGAAAAGCTGGAGGGATTGGAACGCCTCTCCTCCTCCCTTGTCGAGTTGGGCGCCGACAAACAGGACTTTCATGTCGCGTTCCGGGTCGGTCTCAAGACAATCACAAGATGGCCCATGGACCTGACGTGTGTTCGGTCTTATTCTCTACGGTGCTCCGCCATACGGATCTTGTGACCCGCGCGTCCCGAATCCGAATCCTGACTTATTTCGCCGCCGGCCTATCTTGAGTCGTGGCATCGAGGGCTCTTCGGCCCGACACTCGCGGGAGACCTCGTGCGGCTCCGGACGGCGTCTAGTCGACAGACTAGTCCTTCCCCCCGCAAACTTTGCAGCAGCCGTGAGGAGCCGCGCTCGCCAGCGGGGCGCGAAGGTAGCCCCGAGCGGATTCGAACCGCTGTCGCCGGCTCCAAAGGCCAGCATGCTTGGCCACTACACCACGGGGCTGCGGGCGTCCCCACCCGGGGACGATACTAAAAGCTCCCCGGACGGAGCCAACCTTCCCTCGGTACCGCCCGACGACCTTAGTGTCGACGTATCCCCAGGGGCGAATCGCTTCTACCAGAATCCCCCGGTCCCGCTGAGAGGGGGGTGCCGGCCCGGTTCGGAGTTACGAGGAATACGAGGGGAACTAGCGCGAGTGTGAGCACTCCTGCAAAAATCCATGCCGCAGTGAATCCGGAAATTGCCGCGATGTAGCCGAAAACGACGGCACACAGGGCCCCTAGCAAAACTTGGATGGAATTCACCACAGCTATCCCGAGGGCGAGCCCGGGCCCCTGGCTCTCCTCGAGATACGATGGGATGAGATAGAGCACGGCGAACACGATACCGTCAAGCAGGCCCAAAAGGCCGAAGAGTCCCGCACTGAGGTCTAGCCCGAGGAAGGGAATGCTGGTCACCAGAATTCCCTCCCCGACCGCGAAGGTCACCAGCAACCATCGACGGTCCCACCCTCGTTCAGCGAGCCACCCCCCCAAGGGTCCCCCGGGGAAGGACATGACGATGAAGACGGTAGCTACGTTGGCGGCCGTTTGCGTTCCCCATAGCGGGTGGACTTTCGAGGCAAAGAGCACGAAATCTTGCGCCACAATGTACACCGCCGCCCAGAAACCGGTGAGCGCAAGGGATAGTGCCCAAATCGATCGGGACCTAAGCACCCGCCGCACCACGGGAAGTACCCGGGGCCGGTCTCGGTCGGGGTGTGCGGCCGATCCCCGGGGAAGTACGAACCAGTTGTACAGAACCATCACCAACAGACCAACGCCGCCCGCCCCGAGAGCGAACGGCCAGCCGAACCGAAGACCAACGGCGGCCCCGATCGTGACCCCTGCCGCTCCCCCTAGGCTGAATCCGCCGTTGTACAGGCCGATGATCGGCCCCCGACGGCCCGGTGGAAAGTATGAGGAGACCAAGCTCAAGGCTGGCGAGAAGAAGAATGCCGCGCCGACGCCGGCGAGAAATCGCAGAAGGACGAGGTCGATGATCTGCGTTGAAAAGGCCGACGCGATTCCGGCGGCTCCCATCACCAACAGGCCGCTCAACGCGGTCCGGCGCGACCCCCACCACAGGTCGAGTACGCCCGCGGGGACCTGGAAGCCGCCCACGCCAACAAGGAACGCGCCCAAGACGTAGCCCAACTGTGCGACGTTAGCGTGCAGTGACGTTCCGATGAGCGACAGGACGGCTCCGACATTGTACCAGTTGAATGCGTAGACAATCCGGGCCCCGAACAACGCGAGCGCCGGAGTCAAGCTGCGGTTCGGAGGATTGGCGGGAGAGGTCAGGGTATCAGACCTCGAGTTCGGAAGTACCGAAGGAGTCCCTGCGCGGCCATCGCGGTCCCCGAGATGAGGTCAGGGCGTTCGTCTGAAGCGGAATCCGCTGGGGCATTTTCCCGTTCGGACCGCTCGAGTGCATCCGCGATGTGCTCCACGGAGGGTTCCTCTCGCGCAGCCGCCAACGCGACCTCCCGCCAACGGAGAACGATCGGGGGATACTCCCGAAGAGCCTGAACGCCGTCGCCCCGGGGACCGAAGTGGGTGTAGAGCAGCCGGGAAGGACTCAGCTCCTGCATGCGGTCCACGCTCGCCAACAACGCCTCGAGGTCGAGGTCCGGCGGAGGGAGGGCGGGTCGCACGCGGTCGGTCCCTTCCAAGTGCACCCCCGCGGCGTCGCCCGTCAGGAGGGACCGGGTCGGTTCATCGAAAAAGGAGAGGTGGTGTCGGGCGTGTCCCGGGGTGTTGACAACGAGCAGATTACCGTCCTTCAGCGGCAACCGCTCCCCTCCCAATAGGGCAACGAGTCGGGCCGCCGGCGCGGGCAGTATGGGTCCCCAAAGCGGGTCTGCGGCCGCACCCCACGCCCGCCGGGCGCTCGCGACGAGTTTCGTCGGGTCGAGCATGTGTGCAAGCCCGTCGCGGTGGACATACAGCGTCGCCCGCGGAAAGAGCTCTGCGGCCGCCCCAAGTCCCCCCGCATGGTCGAGGTGGATGTGCGTCACGAGCACGCGATCGACCTCGTTGGCATCGATACCCGCCGCCCGAACGGCCTCCCGCAGGTGGTCTCGGCAGGTCGTGGGCCCCGTCTCGACGATCGTCCACCCCTCAGGCCCGGGGAGGGCGTAGCTGGCGATCAGGCCCTCTACGTCGCGAAAATCGAGGTCAAGTTGAAAGCGGTCTGCCCCGAGCTCCTCGATACGGGCGGGAGTCACAAACGTCCCTCCCTAACCCGGTGGGTTCAGACCGCCGCCACGACGTAGAACAAGTAGGCCATGATGGCGGCGAGCACGGCGAAGGCCACGAAGGAAGCCGCCCACGCTGACTTGCTCCACCGCCATACCTTCGCCCCGTCCAACGGGCCGATCGGGATCATGTTGAACGTGGCATACCAGGCGTTGATGAAGCCCACGAAGAGGAGCAGAAAGGATAGGAGACCCCCGGAGGGAGATAGAGCGGTCACGAACGCCGCGCCGAGGAACAGGATACCGAACACGAAGTTGGTGGCCGGCCCGGCGAGGCTCGTCCTCCCCCAGTCCTCAGGTCGAGCCATCCCGCCAATCATCGTGGCGCCGGGCGCGGCGAACAAGAAGCCGAGGGCAGCGGTAATCACCGAAATGACGAGTCCGATAGGGGATAGGCGGAATTCAGCCCAGTAACCGCGCCGCTCAGCGGATATCTTGTGGGCCATTTCGTGGGCCACGAACCCCGTGAGCGTCGCCACAGCGCACGTGGCGATGATGGTGAGCTCCGCGCTGAGCGGGTAGAGGGCAAGTCCTCCGTACAGGAGGACGAAGTCGAACGTGAGCACAAGGGCGGCGATGGTGATATGGACGATTTCGGTGGGCGACGTGCTCAGGGGGCGCTGGGCAGAGATACGGGGCCCGGCGGTGTAGCTGTAGGCGTAGGGCTGGTAACGGCCGCTCACGATACGTCCCTACCCTTCAAGCGCGTACCTGATTTCACGCCCACTACATCGTGGTGGAGGGCACTGATCACGGGTGCCCTTTCCACGGTGAAGCACCGGCGGCCACGCCGGCTCGAGCGTTTACTTAGCCTTGCCTCGCCGTCGCGACGGGCGACGCGGCGCTGACGCAGAACGTGTCCGACGGACTTTCCGCCTCTTCCTTCGGCTAGGTTCGGGCCGGCTACCGGCTGCCGGGGCCCCGGTGACTTTACCAGGGGTCGATACGACGACTCGTCGGGGCCCGCCGGCCGGCCGGACAGGGGCGGGCAGACCCAAATGCTGGCTCAGGGCGCGCTCCGTTTCAAACTCCAATCCGAGGGCCCGGGCCCGCTCGAGTTCCCGCTTTCCCTCGACCTCGTGCCCGGTCTTCTCCAGTGCGGCTCCATGCAGGAAGCGGAGCCGTGCATCTTCCGGAGAAGCGCTCAGCATGACCTTGAGCTCGGGTGCCACTTCGGACCAGCGACCCGCGTCGACGAGGGCCGCGACGAGGTTCGCCCGGACCTCCGTCCGTTTCGGGTCCTCTTCGATCAACTGCCGATAGATCGCTATCTCCTCCCCGGGTTTTCCCGACGCTCCGGCGGCCGCCGCGAGGCCAACTCGAGCCTCGAGGTTGTCGGGCCACGTCTCGAGCACCTCGTGGAAGATCTTCTGCGCGTCGGGGGTCAACCCCAGCGCCAGAAGGGATCGCGCCACCCCGTTTCGGGCCGGTGCAAACTCCGGCTTCAGTTCCAGAGCCTGGCGGAAGAATCGGAGCGCCAGCGCAGGGACCCCCCAGTCGAGCCAGGTCCGGGCCCGCACCACAACCTCGTCGAGCTGACGAGCGCTCGGCAGCTGGCGGGTACCGGGACGTTCCGGGACGGCGCGGGGTTCCTCGCCGAGATAGCTTCCGAGATTGAGCCCGATCACGAGCTCGTGGAATCGCGCACCGTCCACGACCGTGGCCCCCTTTGCGGCCAGCTCCGCCGTGAGAGCGAGCGGAAGCCGGCCCGGGGAGAAGACCACGAGTCGAGACGGTCGGTCCTCCACCTCGCGAAGCAGACCTTGGACGATCGAGAGGGAGACCTGGGCGGGGTCCTCGAGGAAAGCGTAGAGGAAATCATCTGTCGTTTTGAGCAGAAAACCTTCTGGCGTGGGACGCATCGCGTCGGGGTGTTGGCCGAAGGCTTCGGTCAGCTGTCCGACGAGTTCGCTGAACGCCGGAGCCGGCATGGTTCCGGCCACGTCCCGAGGTTAAATATACTCAGCCGTCGAGGCGCGGATGTGGAGTTCGAGCGTCTGGCCAAGTGGCTTCCACGCATCGAGCAGGAAATCGCTCGATCCTATTCCGAAGCGCGCCGATCCGCCGGTAGCACTCCGGTGGCCGACGCTCTGGCGGTGCTGCAAGAATTCACGCTCCGAGGTGGGAAGAGGCTCCGGGCTCTCCTCGTCTTGGCCGGGTTTCACGTAGTCACTGGGCTAGAACCCGGTCCGGCGCTAAGTGCGGCGGCCGGCATCGAGCACTTCCAAAGCTGGATGCTCATCCACGATGACATCATCGACCACGCGGAGGAGCGACGCGGAGGCTCGTCCGTCCATCGGCTGCTCGCCACGCAGCACGGTGACGAACGACTGCTCGGTTCGAGCGCCGACTACGGGGTCGGTATGGGTATCACGCTCGGCGACCTGCAAGAACCGTTCACCGTCGACGCGGTACTGAGGAGCCAGGTGCCGGGCCCTCGTCGCCTCCAAGCCATGAACGAGTACGTGCGAATGACGCGCGAGACCGCGTACGGTCAGCTGCTGGACGTCCGCAACGGGGCGCTCCCCATCGACCGGGTCCGAGAAGAGGATGTGATGGAGGTGCATCGCCGCAAGACCGCCGAGTATACCGTGGCGGGGCCCCTGAGGCTGGGGGCCATGCTTGGAGGTGCCCCTCCTAAACTTCTCGCCGACCTAGAGTCCATTGGCACCGACTTGGGGGTAGCGTTTCAGCTTCGCGACGATGTGCTCGGAGCCGGCCTTGCCGAGGCCGATATCGGAAAGAGCGCCAACGACCTGATTGAGGGGAAACGCACACTGCTCGTCGTGACCGCGTGGGCGAGGGCCGACCCGGTCGGCCGCGCCCTCCTCCAGGAGGTCCTGGGGAACCCGGCGGCCGCCCCGGCTCGCGTCCGAGCCGCGCAGGAGCTGATCCGTTCCACGGGAAGTCTCGAATATTCCGAACACAAAATCTCCGAGCTCTCAGCGCGCGCGTTCGAAAGAATCCGGAAGAGCACGTCGCTCCGGCCGGGGGCCAAGAAGCTGCTCGAGCAAGTGGGAGACAAGCTCGTCCACCGCACAATGTAACGGGGGAAAAATCCCCGGGAAGCGACGTCCTATGGCGACCCGCCCGTGGGGGAAACCCCGGCGGCCTGGAGCGCGTCCGACAGCTCCTTGGTCATCGTCGTGTAGCGCTCCTTGAGCTGGTTCTCGTTCCGCTCGAGCGCCTTCACCCGGACCTCGAGGGTTTCTTTGTCGTCCGTCAGCATGTCGACGACCTCCTTCTTCCCCTGGGCTTTGACCAGCAGGCCGCCGATCGGCCGGTAGATGACCGCCTCGTCGGGGACGGTCTTGAGTTCCTCCAGCGTATGCGTCGTTTCTCGGAGCTTTAGGTCAATCTGCATCCGTTGCTGACTCACCTGGGAAAGGTCCTGCTGGAGCCGCTGGTACTGGCGAATCTCATTCTGAAGTTTCGCCGGGAGCGCCATCGGCGGCCGCAGGAAGGGCTCGGAACTTAAGCGCTTCGGGATGGGGAGCCTACCGCGTCATCGCCGACGGCGGGGTGAACCCGCCCGCGGCCCGCTCCGTGGACAAAACGAGGCCGATCCATGCCAAGTACGTGTTCAGGGCGGCCCGGCAGGCGCTGGTATCGGCTGCAGTGATCCGCACCTCAACCGACGTTGGGTCGACCCGAACGAGCTCAGCACGGGCTCGTGGAACCTCCCGAGAAACCTCCGGCGCTAAGGCCTGAGCCACTCGCTGGGCATCAGCGGGCGTGGACCGGGATATCCGAATCGTGGCGCTCCAGCCCGGGGCCTCCGTCACGACTTCAGCTCTCGTTGAAGCGAATCGACGATTCGATCGGTCTTGGCCGCGGCGGCTTTGACGTAGGCGGCGGGGTCGAGCAGCTGGTCGAGCTCGGCTTCGGAGAAATGCGCCCGCAAGACCTTATCCGATTTCGCTCGCGCGGCGATCGTTTCGCCGCTCTTCTCGCTCCGAGACATCTTCCGGAGGAGTTCGTGGGCTTTGGAACGGGGAAGCCCACGGGCGGTGAGCGCGAGCATCAAGTTTTCGACCATGACACTGCCTCCGCTGGAATCCAAGTTCGCTGCCATCCGCTTCGTGTCGACCTTCAACCCCGAATGGACATTGATGAGCTTGCATAGGATGTCGTCGGCGAGAACTATCGAGTGAGGCAGGACGATCCTCTCGTTGGCCGAGTTGGCAAGGTCTCGTTCGTGCCACTGGACCATGTTCTCGAGTGGGGGCAACGCGAAGGCACGTACCAATCGAGCTAGCGACGTGACGTTCTCGGAGACCATGGGATTTCGTTTCTGGGCCATCGTCGAACTTCCCACTTGGCGACGCTCGTCGAACGGTTCCTGAACCTCGGCGATCTCGGAGCGCTGCAGGTTTCGGACTTCGGTCGCCAACCGCTCGGCGGTCCCGGCGACGAGGGCGAGCCAGTTGGTGAATTCCGCAATTCGGTCCCGTCCGACGATCTGCGTCGGCGCTTCGTCCGCATGAATTCCAAGTCGTCGCATCACCGCCGCTTCGATCTCGGCGGCCTTCGTCCCGAAGCCGGCGCCCGTTCCAACGGCCCCCGCCATCTTTCCCACGCAGAGGCGCGGCGTGAGCTCGTCCAAACGTGCGCGGTGCCGTACGACCTCCGCCGCGCTCACGGCCATCTTGTAGCCGAAGCTAATCGGGACGGCGTATTGCCCATGCGTGCGCCCGACCTCGGGCGTGGCCCTGTACCGATGAGCTAAGTCAGTCAACACCCGCGCAAGCTGGGTGAGATCTGCGCGCAGAACCCGAACGGCGTCCTGCAGCTCCAGCGCCAGGGCAGTATCGGTGATGTCACCGGAAGTGGCCCCAAAGTGAACCCACGGCGCGCCCACCCCAGATTGAGCGGCGAGGGCGCTGACCACCGCCATGACATCGTGCTTGACCTCTGATTCGAGTCGGTCGACCTCATCGAGCGTCACCGCGGAACCTGCGGCCGCGGCGGCAACCGCCTTCGCGGCCTCGATCGGAATCACGCCCAGCTCTGCTTGGCTCTCGGCGAGAGCGGCCTCAACTCGAAGCGCCCGACGCAGCCGAAGCTGCCGGGAAAAAAGGACGCGTACCTCGGGGCGGCCATACCGGAACTCCAGTGGACAGAACAGCTCCCCCGGATTTTCCGTCACGCGCGGCGGACCTGGACCGAGATATATTAGCGTACTGTCGAGCTCATCGTTCGGGAGGAGTAGAGCCCGGGAAACACGCACTTTCCGATGCGTTATTACTCATGCACGCGTCGGCAAAGGAAGCGGTTCGGCATGGGTCGCGTTCTGGTAGCGCTCGGTGGCAACGCCCTCCAGCGAGCGGGAGGACACGGGACTTGGCCGGAGCAAGTGGCCCAGATGCGGTCGACCGCGGCCGTGCTCGCCACTCTCGTAGTCGACGGCGAGGAATTGATCATTACTCACGGCAATGGCCCCCAGGTCGGAACATTGCTCCGGCAGAACGAACTGGCGGAGCGCGAGCTCCCGCGACGCCCGATGGACGTCCTGGGGGCGGAGACCCAAGGCCAGATCGGATACCTGATCGAGCAGGAACTAACCGCCGCGTTGGTCCGAGCCAAGGTGCCTCGGACGGTGCTGGCCCTCGTGAGCCGAACCGCCGTTTCCCGAAAGGACCGAGCATTCAAGCACCCCGACAAGCCGGTGGGTCGATACTACACTGAGGCGGAAGCCCGGACCCTGCGAAAGCGGGAGAGCTGGGAGATGGAGTACGACGGCGCCCGAGGAGGGTGGCGCCGAGTGGTGCCGTCCCCCGAGCCCCTTCGTTGGATCGAGGGCGAGGGCCTCCGCAGACTGTTGCCCCATGGCTGGGGGGCGCATATCGTGCCCGTGGTCACGGGGGGCGGGGGAGTGCCGGTGATCGAGACGAGCCAAGGGACCTACGAAGGGGTCGAAGCGGTCATCGATAAAGATCGGACTGCCGCGCTGGTCGCCGCCACGTTGGGTGCGGACACCTTAGTGATCTTGACCGACGTTCCGGCGGCCGCTGTGGGATTCCGAAAACCCTGGGAGAAATGGCTGGGGGAGGTGCGCGCAAAGGAAATGGAGACCTATCTTCAGCGCGGTGAGTTCGGCGAAGGGAGCATGGGACCTAAAGTCGAAGCTTCCCTCCGATTTCTTCGCACCGGGGGGCACCGGGCCATCATCACGGATCCTCCGTCACTCGCTCGCGCGATGCGGAACGAGACGGGAACGAGAATCGTCCCGGACTGAAAGGCCTCGTCAGCCGCTGCGCGACCGAGCGCGCACCAGACGTTCGAGGCCGCTCCCATACTGGAAAGCTCGCTTCGGACGATTGGCCAGCTCTTCCGGAACTCCAAGTGCGAGGGCGACCTCTCGCAGAAGCGGCTTGCGTCCTCGGCCGGCACGGAGCCGGTCGACCGACAAGGCTCGGCCAAACGTGAGGAAGTCGGACTCCAAGAACGGAGAACCCAGAACCTTATCCCGGCGCTCGCCAAGCGAGATCGAGAGGGGCCAGTCGGTTGACAACAAGCGGTCCAGATCTTCTTCACGGCGCCGAAATACGTCGGCGGGGGAGAGGCCCTCGAAATGGGCATACCCCAAGAACAACTCGTCCGCGCCCTGACCACACAGAACATTGGGGTGATGGGTCGCTTCCAGGGCGAGGGCCAAGCCAACGAGCACTGCTCGCGAAGCCAGGCTCGTACCGGCGAACAGATTGCCGTCCGACGCAAAGACTCGCTCGACGTCCATTCTCTCAATCGTTCGACCCACCCATTCCATCGCCAGCAGACGAGCGCCCTCTTCGGCCGCAACGAGATCCCGACTGCCCGGTACGCCGACCGTCACAAGCTCGATCTTGGCGAGCTCGCGCGCGCTGACGGCGACCAGCGACGAATCTAGTCCACCGGAATAGAGGATACTGACGGCCCGAGAAGCCCCGACCGTTCGAGATACGGCATCGCGCCACCGCGACGCGATCTCTTCAGTCGAAGGCGAAGGAAGCTGGTTCACGGCAACGGCCCCCCCTCCGCAGTGAAAGTTAAGAGTCCGCTGACGCCCCTTTCAATGTGAGCGGATCGGCCCCGCGAGCCCGGCCCCGGCGACGGGCGGTCTTTGTGGATCGGGACGGCACCCTCATGCCGGACCTGCATTATTTGGCCGATCCGGATGCGACCGAACTAGCGAGCGGCGTTGGGGACGCGCTGCGGCTTTTTCGTCAGCACGACTACCTCGTGATCTGCGTGACCAATCAATCCGGCGTCGGCCGCGGCCTCTTTACGGAGGAGACGATGCATCGGATCCACCAACGACTGAACGAGAAGCTCCGTCCCTACCACGCCTCTGTGGACGCGTTCTACTATTGTCCCCATACGCCCGAGCAGCAGTGCGAATGCCGCAAGCCGGGAACGGCCTTGTTCCGACGGGCTGTGGAAGACTGGGCGATCGACCTTCCCACGAGTGCCCTCGTGGGAGATCGACTCGCCGATGTGGAGGCCGGGCAGAGACTGGGGCTTTTCACCGTGCTCGTCCCGGAAGTCGCGCACGAGGGGCTGGTGAACCAAGAACTGTCGGATCGGGGTATCCGCCCGGATGTCCGGGTCTCGAGCTTCGGCGCGGCAGCGGCCGCCGTTCTCCACCGGGGCTAGCCCAGACTCCCGCTTGCAGAGAAACCTTCTAAACCTCGCTCGACTGCACGCGCGGATTCTCTCGTGGTTCTCTCGCTGTTGGACGCAGTCATAGGCGTCGTTGCGACCTGCGTTCTGTCGGCCGGGGCCGTACGGTCGGGCTCGCTCACGCTCCTTGCCGGTGTGGTGGCGACGATCTTTGGGTCCTTCATCGTCATCGTCGGGGGATTTCCCTATCTCGCGTTGCTGGTCCTGTTCGTCGTGGCGAGCGTCCTTGCGACCCGGTACCGGTTCGAGGACAAGCGCCGGAAAAATGTCCAAGAGGGCACGCACGGGGAGCGGGGCCTCGCGAACGTTCTCGCGCACGTGCTGGTGCCCACAGGGTTGGTCGCCATGGGATGGATCGCACCCGCCGCGCTCCCACCCGTGACGACCGCGTACTTCTACACGGCGGCTCTGGCCTTCGGCGCTTCCGATACGTTCGCCAGCGAGTTTGGCGTTCTCGAGGGCCGGGCCCGGAGCATTCTGACAGGGAAGGTCGTCGCACCCGGGACGAACGGGGGTGTCTCCAGTCTGGGAGAAGCCTGGGCCTTCGTTGGGGCGTTCACCACGGCACTCCTCGGGGCCGGGCTGTTCTATCTTTTCCGGCAGCCGGCACCGCCGCTCGGAACGCTGCTGCTGGGTGTCACCGTCGCCGGATTCCTCGGGTGCCAAGTGGATAGTATTCTCGGAGAGACCCTCGAAAACCGTCATTATCTGACGAAAGGAACGACGAACCTTCTCGCGATGCTGCTCACCGTGCTCATCGCGTGGCTCCTCCTGACCGTCTTGGGGACCGGCCCCGCATGACCGATAGCAAGCGGAAGGGTACCGCCGTCATCCTCCTTTCAGGCGGCATGGACTCCGCCACCGCACTCGCCGTCGCACACCGTCACTTCCGGCGGGTCGATTGCTTGACCATGGCCTACGGACAGCGACATCTCCGCGAGCTCCAAAGCGCACGCCGCTTGGCCCGTCACTATCGGATTGCCCATCATCACGTTCTGGAGCTTCCCCTCGGGCAGCTGCTCCGGTCGGCGCTCACCGACGTCCGGCGGCCGCTTCCCCGCGCCCAGACGGAGCGGAAGCCGGCTCGAATTCCTGCGACGTACGTCCCGGCACGTAACACGATACTGCTCTCCATCGCTCTAGGCTACGCCGAGAGCATCGGCGCCGCCTCGATTTTCATCGGTGCAAATGCGATCGACTACTCAGGATATCCCGACTGCCGGCCGAAGTACTTCCGGGCCTTCGAGCGCCTCGCCGGGCTCGCGACCCGTGCCGGCGTCGAGCGCGGTCACTCGATCCGCATCGAAGCGCCCTTGCTGCATCTGTCCAAAGCCGACATCGTTCGCTTGGGGGAGAGACTGCACGTCCCCTGGGAGCTGACCTGGAGCTGTTACGCCGGAGGCCGTACCCCGTGTGGGCGGTGCGATTCGTGCGTCCTGCGCGCACGGGGTTTTGCCGAGGCGGGAATCCCAGATCCGCTGTCGAAGAGGGATCACATCCGTTCGAGGCGCGTCACACCGAGATAGTCGAGCGTGTTCCCGATCGCCTGACGGGTCGCCGCCACCAGCGCGAGTCGACTCGACCGCGCGGGTTCCTCTGCCCGTATCACCGGGATGGCCTGGTAGAACCGGTTGAACGCTTCCGCGAGGCCATAGGCGTACGTCGCGACCGTGTGGACGTGGCTCGTTCGAGCCACGTACTGGACCGTGCTCGGAAGGCGGGCGATCGTCCGCACGAGGTCGGTCTCTGCCGGTAGCCGGAAGGCCCCTGCCTCAAAGGGATAGGGTGGAGTTTCTCGTTCTGCTTTCCGCAAGATACTCCCAGCCCGGGCGTACGCGTATTGAACGAAGGGTCCGCTGCGCCCTTCAAAGGAAAGTGCTTCCTCCCATCGGAACTTGACGGGCTTGTCGGGGGCAACCCGGAGGATGTGAAATCGAACGGCCCCGGCTGCGACGTGTTCTGCGATCGTCGCGACCTGGTCTTCGGAGAGGTCCTCGCGTCGTTTCAGCACTTCCGCGTGGGCCCGCTGCACCGCCTCGTCCAACAGCTCGTCGAGGTTCACGGCCCGACCTTTCCGCGTGGACATACGCCCGCCCTCCGGGACCGTGATGTCCTGGTAGATCAAGAACTCCGGACGCCGACTCTCACCGATCTCCGTGAGCATCGCCACGAGGGTCCGGGCATGCAACTGGTGGTCCTGCCCGAGGACATCGATGGTTCGGGAAAAGCGCGAAAACTTCTGAAGGTGGTACGCTACGTCGCGGGTCGGGTAGAGCGAGGTTCCGTCCCCCCGGGTAACGAGGATCGTGGCGGTCTCTTTGGGCAGGCCGTAACCGCTCGCATCGACGGCCAACGCACCGTTGTCCTCCACGACGGCATGTGGCGCCCGGCGAAGCCGCTCGATGACCTGTGCGACGGACCCATTGCGAACTAGACTGGATTCCCAGACGAAGTCATCGAACTGGATCCCGATACGAGCCAACGAGGCTAACATCCCTGCCAAGACGGCTTCGGCAATCTCTCGGTGGCGCGGTGGCGAGTTGCCCGACTCGATCTCTCGGCTCAGTTCCGCCACCTGCCGCGCCGCGTCGGGGTTCCTTTTCAAGAACTCGCTCACGAAAGGATATGGTCGACCATACCAATGGTCGGGTTTCTCGGTCGCGACCGAAGTTCCGTCAGGCGGGCGAGCGTTGTTCCGAATCTCGGAGGGCCACTGATCGACCGGCATGGACCAGATCCACGTGATCATCGCCGATTGGCGGCCCATGTCGTCGACGTAGTACTCCGTCGTGACGGGGTACCCCGCCGCGCGGAGCACCCGGGCCATCGTGTCGCCGATGATTCCGTTGCGCACCCGGCCCACGTGGAAGGGCCCAGTCGGATTGGCGCTCGTATGCTCCACACAGACCTTCTCGGGGCGTGCGGGCCCCTGGCCGTACTCCAGGCCCCTCGCAAAGACAAGTTCGAGCGTACTCTGGACTAGAATGCCGGTGTCGGCGTGGAAATTGACGTATGCCCCGTCGGAGCTAACTCGAGACAACCCTCCGCTGAGAGGAAACTCCTTCGCCAGCTCGGACGCGAGCTGTTCGACCGGGATTTGCAACGACTTCGCCGCCCGATGGGCCGCGTAACCGAAGTCGGCCACCCCCGAGGGAGTATCGTCGAGCTGTCGGTCGAGAGCCCATTCCGACTCCGGGTAACCACGCTCGCGGAGGCGTTGCCCGATTTCCCGGACGATATGATCGCGGACCGGGCGCCATGGGTCCCACAAGCCCGCCGACGTCCGCGCGTCGTTACCCTCCACGGTCCCGCCCCGAACGCTGATGAGGCGTGTCGGACTTAACCGTGTTCCCCGAATGTCGACATTGCTCGTGAGGTACGGTGAACTCGCGCTCAAATCCCCACCGGTACGACGGGAATTCGAGCGAACGCTTCAACGGAACATTCTGGGGCAGTTCCTGGCCGCCGGCCGAACGTGCCGGCTCCGGGCCGACCATGGCCATCTCTATGTGGAGAGCGATGACCCGACCGAAGCGACCCGCTTGGTTCGTCGGGTTTTTGGTGTCACATCGGTTAGCGTCGCAGAGGAGATTCCAACCGACCTCGATGCGATCCGGACTCGCGTGGTATCGTGGGCCGATCCGTTGCTGCAGCCCCACAGCTCTTTCGCCATTCGGGCTCGTCGTACCGGGAGCCATTCGTTTACAAGCCAGGAGCTGGCGCGAGACCTCGGCGGCCGGCTTTTGACCCAGTGGCCCGACCGCCAACTGTCGGTAGACCTTGATACCCCCAGGGTCGAGCTGTTCGTGGAAGTGCGAGGCCCACGGACCTACCTCTACTCTCACCGGGTCCGAGGTCCGGGGGGATTTCCGCTGGGTGTCGCGGGCCGGGTAGTAGCGCTGGTCGACGGACCCCGAGGGGCTGTCGGAGCCTTCCTCATGATGAAGCGGGGATGCCGAGCGGCATTCGTCTCGGCCGGCGAGCAGGGGACGCTCTACGGAGGAACCCTTCAGCGTTTCGACCCAAAGGCCCTCCTCGTTGCCGCCCGTTCGGAAGAGGCCGCGAGCACTGTGCGAGAAATCGCCAGCGAAACCCGAGCGGAAGGGGTGGTACTTCCCTTACAAGTGGATCAGTTTCCCATGGCGCGTGAGGCGTGGGGAGAGACGGTTCTCTTTTCGCCGACCATCGCGTTCACGGATGCGGAGGTGAATTCCCGGTGGCAGGAGATCGCCGAACTCGCCGGTTGACCGAGGACCCCTCGGTCGGGCAGCGCACCCTTGACTCGGCCCCCTCGAACGGCGAGCCGGCCCTCGAGGTCGACGCTTCTGAACTTCTCGAGGCGCCTCCACCCCAGCACTCCGCTTCTCTCCTCGAAGAACGCCAGAAGCGATGGCTCCGACTTCGAGAAAGGGCCATCGAAACGTCGGAAAAAGAGGCGGGTCGCACGGCGCCGATCGGAGAAGCCCCGCCCTCGGACCCAAAGGGCTAATGTAGGCTGCCTCGGTGGCACGATCGGTCGGGTGGGCGAGTGCCGGTCTGGAAGGTCTCAGGGGAGTTTTACGTGCGTCGTAACTCCTGGCAAGCGTTCTCGAAAACCCGCGATGCCCCCACGGCCGACTCCGCGCGCGAGTGGGCCGTTTCCGTGATCGGCGGTTGTCATCACGTCCCCCGGCGCCTGATCCGAATCCGGTCCGTGGAGCCAGCGCCGTCATGAGCACCCCGGGGAGCGAGTCCCGCGCAGTCACGGAAGAGCAGGTCCGAGACGACCTGATGCGACTCGACATGTACCGGTCGCAGCTGTCGCAGATGCTACAACAGCACCAGCTCATCACCGCCTCTCGGGCCGATCACCAACGGGCCCGCGAGACGTTGGAGGGTCTCGACCGAACGGGCTCGGACCCTGAACTCCTCGTCCCCGTGGGTGGCGACACTTTCCTTCGTGGGTCCCCCCGGGACAGCGCGCACGTGCTGGTAGGCATCGGCAGCGGCATCGTCGTGGAGATGGAGCGACCGAAGGCGAGCCAGCTGCTCGCAGACCGATCGGTTCGACTCGACCAAGCGTCCCGGGACTTGGAGACCCAAATGCGCTCGCTGGAGGAGCGGATCACGGTTCTATCCAGTCGGCTTGAAGCGTTGAGCCAGGGCGCGGAGCGGCCCGGACCCGGCGCCGCCGCGAACGATGTGGTCGGCGATTAAGGCGCGCCTCTTCGGTTCGTCGAAGCCCGACGAGCCGACCGGCTCCGCGGCGTCGGAAGAACCCGCTCCGGCGACGGCCACTTCGCCAGAAGGCTTGACCGAGGGGTTTGGCCGTCGCATCTCCGACGACACATTGGACAGCGTACTCGAGGATCTCGAGATCGCGCTCCTTCAGTCAGATGTAGCCTTACCGGTCGTGGAACGGATCCGCAAGGACCTTCGAAAGGAGCTGGCGGGTAGGAAGGTGAAATGGGGGGCCGATGCGGAGGCCGCCATTCGGTCGAGTTTCGAGAATTCGGTCCGGGCAATTCTCTCTCAGCCACCCATCGACCTTGTGGCCCGTATACGAGCCCAGGAGCCGCGGCCGTACATCATTTTGCTCGTCGGCGTGAACGGTACCGGCAAGACCACCACCGTGGCGAAGCTTGCACATTGGCTGAGCCGACAGCAGCTGTCGGTGGCCATCGCCGCTGGTGACACGTTCCGCGCAGGAGCCATCGAGCAGCTCCTCGTGCACGGGGAGCGGCTTGGGATCAAGGTCGTTCGCCAGCAGGAGGGTAGTGACCCCGCCGCCGTCGCATTCGATGCCGTCGCTCATGCCCGGGCACGGCACCTCGACGTGGTATTGGTCGATACCGCCGGCCGGCAACACACGAACGAGAATCTCGTCGAGGAGGCGAAAAAGATCCGACGGGTGGTCCAGCCCCATCTGACGTTGTTCGTCGGGGATGCTCTCTCCGGGAATGACACTCTTGAGCAGGCGAAGCAGTTTCAGAAGGCCCTCGGGCTGGACGGACTCATCCTAACCAAGCTGGACGCCGATGCCAAAGGAGGCGCCGCGCTGTCCGCCACGTACGTCACGAAAAAGCCGCTGCTCTTTGTCGGTGTAGGGCAGGGATACGAGGATCTTCGGCCGTTCGATCCGGACTGGATGGTCCGGCGCCTCCTGTCGGAGGGAACCGCGTCCTGACCGCTCGCGTGAACGTCATCCTCGTTCGTCCGAAGGAGGATGGAAACGTCGGAGCGGTCGCGCGGGTCGGCCGGAATTTCGGCGCCGAGCGTCTGACGTTTGTACGCCCACGAGCTCCGTTGGGCCCGGAGGCCCGGCGCCGCGCGATGGGCGGGATGCCTCTCCTCAACTCGGCGCGAAGCTTCTCCAGCCTCGGGGAGGCCGTCGCGGACTCCGATCTGGTCGTGGGGTCGACGGACCTTGTTCTCGGACGCTCAACGGCGTTCCTCCGGCGGTCGATCGACCCGGAAAGGCTGGGGGCCATCGTTCGCGCGACGGAAGGTCGCGTCGCGTTGGTCTTCGGGCCAGAGGACAACGGGCTGGACCGGGAGGAGCTTGCGGCCTGTGACCTGATCGTTCACGTCCCCGCCCGGCGGGAGTTCCCGACCTTGAACCTCTCCCATGCGGTCGGGATCCTCCTGTATGCGATCCATCGAGCCCAGGGAAGCGAGTGGGAGGAAACGACGCCCGCGCCCGAGCGTCTCGCGCTGGCCGGAAAGGAGAAGGAACTCCTGCTGCGGCGACTCGCTGAGCTTATGGCCCGGACGGACTACCCTCGGCACAAGCGCCGGGGCCTCATGCTGTTGTTCCGGCGATTGTTCGGCCGGGCCGTGCCCACCGAGCACGAGTATCGCATGATGCTCGGCTTCGTGCGCAGTGTCGACCGAATGGGGAAGAAAGGGCGTGGCTGAAGCGGCCGATTGGCTCCGGGTCCGTGGCATCGGGCGGGAGCGCTTTGTGGGGTACCTCGCCGATTACTTGACCGGTATTGGATTCACCATCGAAAAGACCGAGATCGCCGAGCCGGCGGCGACCGAACTGGAAGGGTCTCTGGCCCGGATGAACCCGGCAGTGCCGGACGGCCTCCGAAAACTGAAGTTCCGTGTGGCCCCGACAAGCGGGGGGGCGGCGATCTACTGGGAGGCGCCTTCGACCCTGCCCCCGGCCGAATTCGCCCGCGCGGACCGGTTCAGTCGGGAGCTTGAAACGCACATGGGCCGGGCAGTCTCCACGGAGAGTCACGGCACGGCCAAGGTCGTGCGGTCGCCGGTGGCGAGACTCCCCTGGGTCCCGAAGACTCACTCCAAGTGACCTCTCGGGGTGCGTTTCCCCTACACCCCCCTCGGAGGTAGGGGACTCGAGGAGCGCCCCCATGGAACAACTAGTGATGTCGGCCCTGATGTCCGCGACCGCTCGCCGAACCGACCTGACGGAGTACGCACGGCTGGAGTATTCCCGAGCCGAGGCCCCCCGGATCGAGGGTGGCCGGCTTCGCGAGTTCGGACGGGCGCCGGCGCGGGACAGCCCGGCCCCCGAGCCATGCACTCGTGAGCCGGTCGAACTCGACCCGGTCCGGGCGGATTCGTCCCCATTTGGAGAGGAGTCCCGAGCGCCGGCCCGGACCGCGGACTCGGCCGCCGTGCCTTCTTATGGAACCCAGGTTCTCTCTCGGCCCGCCCGGGAATCTAAGAGCCTCTAAGAGGCCCGGACGGACAGAGAGGGGAAATCCGGAAGAATGTCGAGTTCGGGAGTTCCGACAGGGCGGATCAACGGCGATTACGACCTTCAGTCGGGCGGAGTACTGCGACCACTCCCCGGAAGCCAAGGCGTCGAGATTTCCGGGATCCTGAGATGTCATGGTTCCGGCTCGGTGGAAGGGACCCTCGCTTGTCGAGAGATCCGGGTCGAGGACGGCCTGTTGACGGTTCGCGGTTCCGTCAACGCGTCCGGAGGCATCTCGCTGCGCCGGGCACGTCTCGAAGTCAAGGGAGACCTCACGGCGGCTTCGCTGAAGGGCGGCAAGGGGGTCTCTGTGCAGGGGAATCTTACCAGTCCGGACGTCGACATCGAAGGTTACGTCGAGATCTCGGGCACCACCAAAGGCGACACGTTCGAGGCTGGCGGGTCGGCCGACCTACGAGGAGCGGTCGAACTGACCACGCTGGAAGTCGGCGGCCGCGTCTCGATCGGAGGTGGAACCGTTCGCCGGTCCATCGAGGTCGGGGGGAAGTTCGAGACCACCGCGGCCCTCACCTTCGGCACGCTCGAGATCGGGGGACTGGGCCGTGTCCGTGCCTCCGCTCAGGGAGATGCGGTAGAAGTGGGGGGGATGATCGACTGTGACGCCGACTTCATCATCACAAAGGAAGTGGAAGTCGGGGGTAAGATTCGGGTCGCGGGAAAACTGCAGTCGGCCCGGATCGAAGTCGGCGGTCTCCTGTCGGCCGGCTCGATTGAGGGGCAGGACGTCGAGGTGGGTGGCGTCGCGGAAGTGTCGGGGGCCGTTGTTGGACGGCGGCTCCAAGTGGGCGGACGTCTATCGGCGGAGCGGGTCGTCGTCGCGGACCGGGTCGAGGTCGGGGACGAGATACGCACGGTGTCCGGTGTCAAGGCCGACTCCCTGCGCGTGGGGGACCACAGCTCCGTTCGAGGACCGATCGTAGCCCGCGAAGTGACGGTCGGGGAACGCGGGAAGGTGGGGGATGTGTGGGCCGGCACGCTCCGGCTGGAGGAGCGCGCCAAGGCGGAGAATGTCTACGCCGAAGAGCTCGAGGTCGCATCCCGGGTTGAGATCGGAGGAGAGACACAGTTCGTTCGGTCCATCCGCGGCGAAGGAGCCCGGTACGGCAAGACCCCGAAGCAAGTATCCCAGCTGCCGCCCGCTCCGCTCTGATGCCGAGCCGCGAGGAAGAGGCCCCCGAACCTGCGGAACCCCCGGGCGAGCCGTCGCCGGAAGCGCCGCTGTACGGCGCCGATCGACAGGGTCCCCTCGGTGCCCGACGTTCTCCTCTGGACCTGTACGCCGAACTGCTGCAGGTACTCCGTCGCACGGCATCGCCGTGTCGAATCACTCGGCTCTCGTACGCGGTCGGGATGCCCGTTGACCGCACGCACCGTGCAGTGAGTTTCCTCGTGCAATTGGGGCTCGTCACTAGAACCGGCGACGAAACGCCGGCGTGGCGGCTCACCCGTCGGGGGTACGACTTCCTCCAAACGTATTGGAAGCTCCGAAGTTTCTTAGGGCCCGTCGAGGGATTTGTCGACTAAAGCCCGATAGGACCCGATGGCGAAGGATTGGCAAAATCCTCCCCGGTTAAATCCGGGAGATTCGACGTGAGCCGACCGAGAGTCCCCCCGGTTCGAGAGGTCCCGGGGAGGACTCGGCCACGCAAGAGTTTCTGACCGATCAGCTTGTCTTCTTGGCCATTTTCATGACTTCTTCTTTGCTCACCAACTTCTGGTGCATGTCCTTCACGTGCTGCTGCACATGCTGAACGAGTTCGTGTTCTTTCGCACTGATTACCGCGAATCCATCCTCACACTCGACCTTCCACTTCTGCATTGTTGACGCCA
>JASHPV010000064.1 GCA_030037875.1 Thermoplasmata archaeon | reverse complement strand
GACCCTACAGCGTCTAACTCGCCGCCAAGTTGACGCACTTCAGGCGATTGGCAGCCGAGAGACTCCTGGCCGAGGGGTTTCCCTCAAGGCAACCGCAGATTCACTCAAGGTCAGTCCGCCTTCTGCGCTGGGTCACCTGACCCCACTGGAAGATATGGGACTCATTTCCCGGCATCGGGGGAAATCCCGGTTAACTCCCAAGGGCCGGGACACTCTCGTGGAATACCGGCGCCACCACCGGGTTGCCGAGAGCCTGTTCGGTCAGCTCGGTTTGGCGCCTGCGGACACATGTGAAGCGGCAAGAGAAGTCGACCTGGCGATCTCCCACCATACTGTCGAGCAAATTTGCGCTGCAGAGGGGCATCCCGCCGTCTGTCCCCATGGAGAGCCCATCTCCCCATGCTCTGAGAAAAAAGGCGGAGATTGATCATGCAGAAGAACACGAAAATCGCCATCGTAGTGGCTGTGGCTGCCATTCTCGTAGGCACGGGGGTGACTGTGGGGTATGTACTGAGCACCCCCGGGAACCCTTGCGGGTCGACAGCGAGTCAGTCGGGCCTTACCGTGCCGCCACCGCTGACGACCGCGTCGACCAGTCCGGCTCGCCTCACTACTGCCTCCGTCAGCTCAACGGGAGGGACCCCGTCCGCGCTTCAATCCGCGTCGGACGCAGGCGTTCCCGATGAAGTCATCAATGTAGTGGCCGCCGAGAACTTCTGGGGCAACTTAGTATCCCAGATCGGCGGGACCCACGTGAACGTCACAAGCATCGTGACCAACCCGAACACGGACCCTCACGAGTACCAAGCCAATGACTCGGACGCCAGGGCGATCGCTGCCGCGCAATACGTCATCGTCAACAACGTAGGGTACGATACCTGGGCCACCAATCTCATTGCTGCCGATGGGGTCTCGAACCAGACGATTCTCAACGTGGGCGACTCGCTTGGAGTCTACGTCACGGGAGGGATCGTTACCGGCAACCCTCACCTATGGTACAACCCAGCGTATGTGAACCAAACCGTGGCCTGGATGTTCCATAACCTGACCACGATCGCGCCCGGCCTGACCGGCTACTTCACCGACCAGTACGACAACCTGACCGCGTCGCTCGGATCGCTCTACTCCCGGGCCACACAAATCAAGGAGCAGTTCCACGGTACGGAGGTGGCCTCCACCGAGAGCATCTTCGTTTACCTGGCCAATGCGACCGACCTCGACCTGGTTTCTCCCCCCGCGTTCATGGAGGCCGTGGCGGCAGACAACGACCCACCCGACGCGAGCGTGGTGGAATTCCAGTGCCAGCTCGAGAGTGGAAATGTGAAAGTGCTCGTCTACAACGCACAGACGGTCACGCCGCTCACGACATCGATGAAGACAATCGCCGCGGAACACAACGTCACGGTCATCGCTGTGACCGAGACGATCCAGCCCCCCAACGTCTCATTCCAGGACTGGATGATGGGCGAGCTGGATGAGCTCCAGAATGCCCTGAACGCGAATGCGCTCGGGCAAGGATGACCGGGATGCAGGTCGGGGGTCCGCTCGAAATCGGCGCCACGATCCGGAGAGGATCCGCCCATGCCGCCTGAGATCGCGCGGGCCGACCACTTGGAGGTCGCCTACAAGAAGCACGTTGTCTGGAGCGACGCGAACTTCCGCATCAACCGAGGCGAGTTCGTGGCGGTGATCGGTCCGAACGGGGCGGGAAAGACCACCCTCTTTCGCCTCCTGCTGGGACTCGTTCGGCCCGCGGGCGGAACGGTGCAGGTCTTCGGCGCTCCCCCCCGACGCGGCAACTCGAAGATCGGGTACGTCCCCCAGAGCCACACGGTGGACACCGACACCAACGTCGAGGCCGACCAGCTCGTTCGTCTCGGATACTCCGGCAACAACCTGCCGTCCCTCACCTTAGGCAAGATTAGGGCCGAGCGCAAGGCGTCGGAGGATGCCCTCAAGTCGGTGGGCGCGACCGAATTGGGCAAGAAACCGCTGGGGTCGTTATCCGGCGGGGAGCTTCAGCGCATCTTTCTCGCGGAAGCGTTGGTCGGTAATCCCGAGATGCTGCTCCTGGACGAGCCGCTCGCCAGCCTCGACCTTCGACGAGCCGAGGAGATGGTGCAGGTGGTCAACGGGTTGGTGCGCTCGCGGGACGTGGCCACGCTGCTGGTGGCGCACGACATCAATCCGCTGATCCACCACCTGGACAAGGTCATCTACGTCGCCAACGGGCGGGTGGCCACGGGCCTGCCCGATGAGGTCCTGACGACGGCGAGGCTCACGGAGTTGTACGGTCTCCCGGTGGAGGTGCTCCGGGACTCTCGGGGCCACATGGCGATCATCGGGGGGGAGACCCCCAACGGCAGGGGTCCCGGATGACGGACTTCAGCTGGAACCTGGTGGGCGACCTCCGGTTCATGTGGCAGTACGAGTTCATTCGCAACGCGTACGAAGCCGGAACGATGATCGCCATTCTGGCCGGCGTCGTCAGTTATCTGGTCGTCCTGCGGCGTTCCTCGTTCGCGTCCCATGCCATGGGCGAGGTGGGCTTCTCGGGGGCCGCGGGTGCCGTCCTCTTCGGGGTGAATCCGGTCTTTGGGCTCCTACTGTTCACCACGGTCGGCGGTACGGGGATGGCCCTCCTCGGGAAGAAAGCCGCCACCCGGGACGTGGAGATCGGCACCATTCTCGCGTTCACGCTCGCCTTGGGCTTACTGTTCCTGAGCTTCTACCGAGGATACGCCACCGCGGCGTATTCGATCCTCTTCGGAGAGATCGTGGGGATCAGCAACGCCCAGGTGCTGATCACGTTCGAAGTCGCCATCCCGGTATTGCTGGTCCTGGGAGTGCTGTACAAGCAGCTCCTGTTCGCCTCCCTGGACGAGGACGTGGCGGAGGCCAAGGGGATGCACGTCGGGCTCCTCGGGGTCATTTTCATGATCGCGCTCGCCGTCACGGTCTCCGTCGCCGTCACCGTCATCGGCGTGTTGCTGATCTTCGCGCTGAGCGTGACGCCGGCGGCGATCGCCATTCGCCTTGCCAAGAAACCGGCCTACGCGGTGCTCATCGCCGTGCTCGTGGCCCTCGGGGCGATGTGGGCCGGGATCTTCATCGGATTCTACGAGGTCGAGCCCACGAGCTTTTTCATCGTGACCATCGTCTTCGTGGCTTACATGCTGGTGCGTACCGTGCCGCTCGTTCCTCCGCTGCTCAAGCGATTGGTGCCAGGCCCCGTGTCTCAGGCGACCGCCGCCGGCTCCCCTCCACTCCCCGTGGGAGCGCCTCCCGATTCGGCGACGAATCCCGAACGGGCCTAAGGGTCTCCTCGGTCCGGGCTGAGCCGGAACGGGGCGAGGAGCGAGGGAATCGCTTCCCTCGTCACGGCCTGGGCGACCAGTTCTCCGATCGCGCTGGCAAATTTGAAGCCGTGACCCGAGCACGCGCTCACGATCAGGACATTCGGAAAATCGGGATGCCGGTCCACGATGAAGTTCTTGTCCGGCGTATTCGTGTAGAGACAACGGGTCCGACGGACCGGTTTGAGTGAAATCCCAGGCAGCCGCTCTCGGGCGAAGCGTCGAATCGACTGGAGTTCCCGCGGGGAGCTGGCGGGAGGCCGGCCTAGCCTTCGAAGGAGTTGCCCTTGCGACCCCCCGATCTTGACGCCTTCGCCCACATCAGGGGTCCCGTAGAAGTAGTCGTCACCGGACCGGTACCATACGAACGCCGGCATGTCCCGGTAGACGGGTCGCCGTCGGTCTCGGGCCCGGAACCAGAAGACCGACTGCTGCTCCACGGTCAACGGGAGACGAAGCTCCGGCACAAGCGTGGGCAGCCAAGCGCCAGCCGAGAATACCACACTGCCGGCGAGGTAATCCCGCTTCGAGGTGCTCACTCGAATTGGGCCGTCCCCTCGGGAGCTCCACCGGTGAACCGGGGAGTTCCATCGAAAGACCACCCCCCGGTCGCGAGCCCTTTCGTGGAAAGCATGGATCGCTCGCACGGGAAACAACACACCGCCTCCAGGATCCCATAGGGCCGAGTCCCCGGGATCGAACCGGAAGAAGGGGAAGCGGCGACGTGCCCTGTCGTATTCTAGTCGCTCGTGCGGGAGGCCGTACGACGTGGCGCTCGTCGCTGCGCGATCCAGCGCGGGAGTACCCTCGGGACCGGCGAGAAGGACTCCCGTAGGGCGAAAGATCTCCCGCCCGACGCTCTGTCCTAGCCGCTTCCAAAGACGACGGGCCAGCAGGACCAGAGGGACGAAGGCCGACCCCTCGGCGTATGCCGTTCGAAGGATTCGAGTCCGACCGTGCGACGAGCCGAACGGGTGGTTTTCGTAGAACCGGTCGAGGACGAGCGTACGTCCGGAGTCGTGGGAGAGATTGTACGCGATCGAGGTTCCCATCGCTCCGGCGCCCACGACGAGATGATCGTATTCTTGGGGCCGGTATCCCACGATTTCCGCGAGCCTACCCGAGTTATCTCTCCTCCCTACCGACCCGTTTTTGAAGTCCTTGCTCCAGGCCTAGTTCCTTCGCCCACTGGGATGACCGTGAAGGTGATGGCACTCCTTCGGGCACTCCAGTCCTTACCGGCCACCACCGGCGCCGTTTTTGCCTCAAGCTGGGCTTATGCCGAACTCGGCGAGATCGACGAATCACTCCGGGGGATGGACAGGAACGCAGATGGTGACGTCCCCGCGCCCTAAGAGGCCACCCCGGGCACTCGACCTATTCCGTTACCCGAATGTCTACGACGCCGCGTTCTCATGGGACCGATCCCGGGAAGCACGAACGTTCTTTCGAGTCGCCACCTCTCGGATCGGAAGGCCACCCCGGACTGCCGCGGAGCTAGCCTGCGGCAGCGGCCCCCTCGCCCGTCTTTGGGCTTCCTGGGGGCTCGAAGTCTACGGGATGGACCGGTCTGTCCCTGCCATCTCGAGAGCCCGGGAGCTGAGCCGAGATGTTGTTCCGCCGAACCACTGGGTACTCGGGGACCTTCGGGACTTCCGACTCCCTCGCCGGGTCGAGATGGCGGTTGTGCCATTGGACAGCCTCGGGTACCTTGTGGAAGAGGAAGACTTCCTCAGATTCTTCCGCGCTGCAAGGGAATGCCTAGGTCCGAGCGGTGTTCTGGCGGCGGACCTGACCCTGCACCCGGAGGGAGCCCCACCTTTCCCCATCCGAAGCAGTTGGCGAGTTTCGCTGCGACCTCGGGGGCGTCTCCGGGTGA
>JASHPV010000063.1 GCA_030037875.1 Thermoplasmata archaeon | reverse complement strand
ACCCGGCGTGCGTGGGACGACCTGTTCCGCAGCGAGTGGCTGCACCATCTCGAACAGGCTCAGGAAGCATGAATCCACCAAACTCCGGTCCGGAGAAGTTCGTCCTTTCCACCTCCGGGTCATGCCTCTACCATTGCGCCGGTCGAACCCATCCCCACGCCATCTCGAATGGTAAGGGACCGATCGCCTGGGTCTATGCGTGTCCCGGAGGAACCGTCTCGACGGTCGCGTTCCTAGGAGGAGCTCGCCGTCCCTCGCCGGTCCGAGTTCGACGTTTTCTTCAGTCGCGAATCGGATATTCGGAACGCGTCCTTCCCCGGGACTTACGCGCGGCCACGCGCCACGGCCCGGAGCTTGGATTGGCCGCCGAGCGATGGGCGGCGCGACCCGGGGCCTCCGCACCCATCCGGCTCCTTTACTGGCGTCGTTACCCTCGCAAGAAGGGGCGCCGGTACTCGTACCTCTATGCGTGCTTCCGGCATGGCCCCCGGGAAGTGAGATTCTTTCCGGCGACCGGCTCACGTGGAGCAGGCCGGTGCCCGTTCTGCTGTGCCAAGGTTTAACGCATCAGACCCGGTTCCCCCTTTCGCGCGGTCCATGAGGATGGGGCGATCCCCTCCACCGGTTCGATGACGCCGGGGCGGCGCTTCACGCGTGCTCCTCGTACCAAGTCCAAGCGCCTGGCGGTCCCCTCCCCCGCCTCGTACTCCTCGTTCGGGAAGGACCGAATCGCCATCATGAGACTCGAGCTCCGGATGCCCGCCAATATCTGGTACTCCGCCTTCACCCTTCGCCACACCGACCTGGTCGTCGAGGTGACCAGCGTGGCGCCGGTACCGGGGAACAACTCTCTCGCCGAGGTCGAGATCTACGGCCCGGCCGTCGATTGGTCGAAGGAAATCGCAGAGTTTCCCGATGTGCAGGAGGTCCATCGCCTCAGCCTACGGCCGGATCTGGGAAGATACAGCATACGGTACTGCCAGACTTTGATCATCAGTATCGCAACCGAGCTCGAAATCCTGATCCGCTATCCTCGAACAATCCAGAACGGGATCCTGACGTGCGAGACCATCGCCCCCGTCTCCCAGCTCCGGAAAGCCCTGGCCGTTCTGCGCGAGTTGGGAACGGACCCTCGCATCACCTCGCTTCGGCGCGATGCATTGCGGTCGGTCCGGCTGACGCTCACACCCTCCCAAGGAGCGCTCTTCCGGCAGGCTCTGGCCCTCGGCTATTTCGAGGTCCCTCGGCGAATCTCGCTCACCCAGCTCGCCGAGAGGGTCTCGCGCAGCAAGTCCTCGGTCTCGGAGAAGCTCGCCGTGGTGGAGCGGAAGCTAGCCCACTCGGCGAGCGCGGCGGGCGGCTAGCAGGATACGCCGAACCTGTTCGGAAGTCGAACAGGTTCGAAAAGAGACGTTCGATTGTCGAGCGTACCCCCGGGCCGCGTGGGTATGGCACGGGAGGTTTGAAGCGACGGGCGATTCGGCACCTCGCGTAGAAGTGCGGCTCCCGACCGTTCGACTCGGATCCCACGACTTCACGGAGTGAGTTCCGGTCTTCGACTTCCCCTTTCATCCGGTTCCGCCGAGAGAGTGAACCTCATCGCGTGACGCAACAGAGCCCCGCGGCGCGTCCGTCAGGGAACGGTCCCCTCCGGAACCAACGGAAGCGAACGCAAGCGCTGCCCGGTCGCATCAAAGATCGCGTTGGCGATGGCGGGGGCGACGGCGATCAAAGGGGTCTCCCCGGCTCCCTGCGACGGGAGGTCCGGCCGGTCCAGCAGGATTACGTCGATGGGAGGAACGTCGTGGAACCGGGGGACCGGGTACTCGGAGAGCTTCGGGTTCAGGATACGGCCATGTTCGAAGTGGATGGCCTCGAAGAGGGCGCCCCCGATCGCCATCACCGTTCCTCCCGCGACCTGGTTTCGGAGGTTGGATGGATGGACGATGGCGCCGCACTCCAGTCCGGTGACCAAGTGGAGGACCTCCAGGCGCCGGTCCGAACCCACCCGGACCTCCGCGAAGGTGGCGACCCGGCCCCCCTTCTCGAGTCCCACTGCAATACCCCGGCCTCGCCCGTCACGAAAGTGCGCGGTCGACCCCGTACGAGGAACCCACCCGGCCCGCGCGGCAACGGCCCGCAGCACTGCGGCGAGCCGGTCGTCCGCGAGGTGGCGCAGCCGGTACTCGACCGGATCGGCCCCGACCCGGGCGGCGAGTTCGTCCATGTGCGATTCTCGGGCGAAATTATTCGCCGTGGCCGCTAACGCTCGGTAGGGTCCCTGGGGCAACGGCGAGTCGGTGGATTGGTTGTCGATCTTTTGGTTCGCCACCCGGTATGGGAGGCGCGCGGCGGCCGAGCCGCCGTTCAGGTTGTGAAACTCCCAAGCGGTGATCCCTCCGTCCTTCCCGGCCCCCGACCGAACATCGATCACTGACATCGGCCGGAAGTAGGCGTGGGTGAACTCCTCCTCTCGGGTATACACGATCCGGACCGGGCGGCCCGACGCTTTGGCGAGACGGGCGGCGGCCATCGCGAGCTCTGCCGCATGTTTGCCTCCGAACCCGGCACCTGTGGGGGGAACGACGATGTGCACGTTCGACTCGTGCAGTCCCAACGCGTCCGCCAGAGCGTCCCGGGCGGGGAACGGTGTCTGGCTTCCCATCGCGACCGTAAGCCGCTCTCCCTCCCATGAGGCAAGGACAGCGTGGGTCTCGAGCGGGACATGGGCGATGTAGGCGGTGGTGTACGTTTCGTGCAGAGAAATGGGAGCCGAGGCCAACGCCGCGTCGACGTCGCCCGACTTGTGGTGCAGTACGTCCCAGAAATCCTCCCCTTCGGCCGGGTGCTGCCGCAAGTAGTCGACGATATCCTTCTCAGAGGGTTGAGGGCTGGTTTCCCAGTCGGCTCGAAGCGCCTTCACGGCGGCTTGGGCCGTAGGGGGGTCTGGGGCCGCGACTCCCACGAAGTCCCCCTCGCGCACCACCGTGACCCCCGGTAGTGCCTGGGCGCGAGAGAGGTCCACGCGCAGAAGCTTCGACCCGTAGGAGGGGGCGAAGAGCACCTTGCCGTGCAGCATGCCCGGTGGGTGGAGGTCGGACGTGTACTGGCGCGCACCCGTGACCACCTCCCTCGAACCGATGTCCACCATGGGGTGACCGGCACGTGTCCATTCGGGGGGTGGGATCGGCTGAGTGGAGGTCGGTACGGTCTCCAGGCGGCGTAATCCCCTCACAAGGTCGCCGTAGCCGATCGGCTTCGCCCCGCGCGGGCCCTTCGATTGGGCTCGCCCCTCTGAAAGTTCAACGTCACCCGGCGGAACGCCAAGCTGGGCCGCGGCGATTTCGACGAGGACATTCCTTGTGGCGGCCCCCGTCAGTCGGAGATGCTGCGCCGCATCGGGCATCGACCGGCTGCCGTACGTCCCCATGTCCCATGGGCAGACGTCGGTGTCTCCCATCGTGAGCTCGACCAAGGAGATGGGCAGGCGAAGCTCCTCCGCGACCAGAAGAGAGAGCGCGGTTCGAGTCCCCTGGCCGACCTCCACCTTACCGGTGAACGCTCGAACCTTCCCGTCCTGCCCCACGTGGATCCACGCACCCCCATGAGGGGGGCCACCACGGCCCCAGTCCGAGGTACTGGGTCGCTGGGCCGGTAGCACCACTACGAGACCGTTGCCGAACCGCCCGAAATAATCGCGCTCGGCCGGTGTCAGTAGGTCGAAGGGGCGGACGCCTTCGCGCGCGCTCAAGGCGCTCCCCCGTCCACTTTCTCCGGGAGCTGGGCAGCTCTGCGAATCGCTTGGAAAATCCGCAAGTAGCCCCCGCAGCGGCAAAGGTTGCCGTCCATGGCGGCTCGAATTTCTCCCTCGCTCGGACGAGGGTTCCGGGCAAGAAGGGAAACGGAGGCCAGGATCATTCCCGGCGTACAGAATCCGCACTGGAAGGCGCCCTCGTCGATGAACGCCTGCTGGACCGGGTGCAGCCGGTCCCCTTCGGCGAGTCCTTCAATGGTGGTGATCGACCGACCGACCACTTCTCCCACGGGCGTGACGCAGGAGCGAACGGCGACGCCATCGATGAGGACCTTGCACGCACCGCATTCCCCCTCCCCGCAGCCGTACTTCGTTCCGGTGAGCCCCAGCTCTTCACGAAGAACGTAGAGGAGGCTCCGGTCTCGGTCGAGGGAGATCGGATGAACCGTCCCGTTGACGCGAAGCTGGGTTGCCGCCCGAGGGAGCGCCTGGGAGGGTTCCAGAGACATGAATGATTGCGGCCTCGTTCCGTCGCTACCGACCGGGGCCGAGCGAAGAGCGAGGGCTCCGGGGCGGGCCGAATCCGGCGCCAGTTATCACCGTACCGGGGGGCATCGTCCTAGTTCGCTTCGCCGGGGATGTGCCAAAGCGTGCCCCCAGGCTCTCGCTCACCCGTTCCGAACGGGCGTGCGTCCGGCCCTTCAGACGATCGGGACCAGCTCGTACGGAGGGGCCGGGCCGCCCTCTGAGGGAGACAATGCGAGCGCGAAGTGCGGGGTCCAAGGGCGGATCCCGGTGAGGAAGAACTGGCCCCGGCTCGAGTGGACCTGGAGGTGGAGAGCGGACCGGGACCGGATGGGCTCGATGAAGGCGTCGCTGGTCCGGGCCACGAGCACGATCGCGACGTTGCCCGAGCGACGGGCGAGGCCGGCGAGGGCCATGAACGGTTCGGGGCCCGCCGCGGCGCCGGTCGGCTCGAAAGGAGAATCGACAAAGAGGACGACGAGCGAACGCGCGGTCGGAGGAAGCGCTGCCCGGAAGAATCCCACCGCGTCCAACCGGTCAATCGATCGGTTCGCCTCGACGAGCCCCTCGCCGGCGATCCGCAGGAAAGGCCCTTCGGGTTTCCCGGGCAGCGAGCTCTCCACCTCCGAGAACAGGATGCGCAATCCGTTCTCCACGTCCGACGAGGCCCGCACCGGTTCCAGTGCCTTCCAAATCTCCTGGGAGGCCAGATGCACGGGAGGTCGCACGACGACCCGTCCGCCGGAACGCAGGGCCGAGGAGATCATCGGAACGACCAGTCTCCACAGCAATCGCACCGGTGTCTCTCCATCCGCCTCGAGGAGCGTCGAGCCCGGAATCGGGAGCCGCCCAAACCGGGTCGCAAACGCCACCGAACCGGGCCAGAGTCCGGCCATCGTAGGTCCGGGGTCGGGTTCGGCCGGAAGGAGCTCCAAAGGGGCATGGAAGGCCGTCGGGGGGATGCAACGGAACCGTCCCCCCTCCAGCGTGAAGGGGTAGGACAGGCTGCCCAGCTTGGTTCCGCGGAGCTTTTGGAAAGAGATCCAGCGCTCGGCCCGTCCATCCGATTCAGTGACCGTCAGAGAGAGCGCGCCGTCCGCGACGTAATCGAGACGGGTACGGTCCTCTCGCTCTACGACGAGCATCGTGTGGACCCCCGAATCGCGGAACACATCGAGAAGCGAACGCTCCAGCTCCCAACGCGTGGTGGGCTCGTCCAGGCTCCGTGGTGTGGACCCCAGCGTGTTCTCGACCCAGGCTTCCCAGGAGTCGATGGTCACGAGCTTGGGCCAGGTCTCGTGTGCGGCCACCGCTTCCTCCAACTCCCTCGGCAAGCGAAGCACCGACGTGAGCTCGACAAGGTCCGAAGCCCGTTCCTGAAGGGCGTCCCGGAGCTGGCCCACTCGGAGGCCCGGCAGGTCGGGTCCCCCTCGAAAGCGCAAGGATTCCATGATATCGATTCCGCCGGCGCCGGCGGTGCCGACCCAAGGGTGGGCGCGAATGATCGAGGACTTGGGTACCCGAGCACTGACGAAGGCCCGGTAGCCATTGAACTGCTCCAAAACCGCCAGAGCGAAGGTCGTTTTTCCGGCGCCCGGAGGTCCCCGCACCGTGAAGGTCTGCGGGGAAGGGTCGGACAGGAACCGAGCGATCTCAGGAGGGAGCCACTCCGGCGATCCGGATCCGGCGGACCCGCTGCGAAGGGGCGGGGTGTTCATCGTGGGGACTCCATCGGGTTCAATGTGAGGGGTTCCATCCATTCCTGTCCGGAACGCAATCTCCCTCTGCTGTCTGGTTGCTCATCATAACTATTCAAACCGTGCGCACCGCGCTTATGGCTATTCCCGATATGGGAGACTCCTCACCCGAAGGGGGAACCGGAGAACGTGCGGGCGATGGTGCTCGACGCGACGAGGTCTCCCCTGAGAGAGGACGACCACAAGAAAGAGCCGGAGCTGGGTCCGCACGACGTCCTGATCCGTATCGCGGCGTGCGGAGTCTGCCGAACGGACCTCCATATCCTGGATGGCGAGCTCACCCACCCGAAGCTTCCCTTGATTCTCGGCCACGAGATCGTGGGGACCGTCGCTGCGGTCGGTTCCGAGGTCGTTCAGGCCCGGGAAGGGGACCGGGTGGGCGTCCCCTGGCTGGGTTGGACGGACGGCGAGTGCAAATTCTGTCGGACCGGTCGCGAGAATCTCTGCGACCACGCCAAGTTCACCGGCTATGATCTCGACGGAGGGTACGCCGAATTCACCGCGGCGGACGAGCGATTCACCTTTCCAATACCACCGGAGTACGGGGATGCGGACGCCGCGCCGCTCCTGTGTGCGGGGCTGATTGGCTTCCGCGCGCTGAGGATGGCGGGGGACGCCGAGCGAGTCGGCTTCTACGGCTTCGGCGTTTCCGCTCACATTGCGGCTCAGGTGGCCCGCTACCGAGGGCAGAAGGTGTACGCCTTCACGCGACCTTCGGACTCGCGTGGCCAGGAGTTCGCCCGAAATCTGGGAGCCGTTTGGGCGGGAGGCTCCGACGAATCTCCGCCGGAACCGCTTGACGCGGCGCTGATCTTCGCCCCGGTCGGAGCGCTGGTTCCGACGGCCCTCGCGTCGGTCACCAAGGGAGGGTCCGTGGTCTGCGCCGGGATTCACATGAGCGACATCCCGAGTTTTCCCTACGAGATTCTCTGGGAGGAACGCGGGGTCCGCTCTGTGGCCAACCTCACGCGGCAGGATGGCCGGGACTTCTTCGCGATGGTCCGGAAGGCTCACGTGAAGACCTTCATCACGCGATTTCCCCTCGGCCAGGCCAACGAGGCGCTGACCCAGTTTCGAGCCGGTCGCCTCGACGGTGCTGCGGTGTTAGAGCCCACCCGGTGAGTGGGGCATCGGTCGCTTCGATGTGGCGGTCAGCGTCTCTTCGGTCTCCAATGTTCTTCGTAAACTTCGCGCTGGTCGGGGGCCTGCGGGAAATCCCAACGAGTCCGAAAATGAAGCGAGTGGGTCGGGTCTAGCGCTAGGAAATCTCGGGCGATCTCACGGTGGGCGGTTTCCGGGGTGACGCCTTCCGGGAGCAGCACCACGGCATGCCACTCGGCGGGGTGGTCAAAGCTCACGTGAGGAGGTAGATTCACATCCCACTCGACCGGCCACCGCTGGGAGGGCAGGGCGCCAATTCTCTCCGCCAGCGTTACAGGAAAATTCCCCTCCGTGTAAACTTCCACGCGCAATTCGAGGGGAGGACCCGGCGGCACTTTCCGCGGAGTGTCGGCCGCGACATAAAGCCGCCCCGGGCGCTCGGAGGGTCGTGATGTCTGCTCCCGCCTCAGCCGTCCCTGACTTGTTCGTTATA
>JASHPV010000062.1 GCA_030037875.1 Thermoplasmata archaeon | reverse complement strand
CGGGTGAGGGATTCGGCCGCAGGTCGGGCAGTCTGGCCAGAACGGGGCCGATACCGTCTGCACATCGCTTGGCCGCCACAGGTTCAGGTGAAGGAGGTGCCCCTCGGCTGCCACGGGCAACCCGGTGAGGAAGTACATCGCTTGCAACGCCCCGAAGTGGCCCGCCACCCCGGCGGTGGAGGCGAGCACGGGGTTGGCGGGCGAGGAGGAGAACAGCTCGGTCCCTTCGGCGAACCCCTTGGCCCGCAATCCCTCCTCTAGGTGATGCTGGAAACACCGCAGGCACGGGGTTCGTCCGGGGACGAACAGGGCGATCGCGCAACGAAGGCCGTTGTAGCTGTTCTCCAGCCAGGGCACATGCTCGGAGTACGCGGTATCGTTCGCCCAGAGTAGGATTTCATGCGGCTGGTCTGCTCCTAGCAAGAACAGGTCGCAACCGCGGATCAGCCCCGGCATGTCGGCCGCGCTCTCGACCCGAGCGGCCTCGGCGACGACGTCCACATGGGGGTTGAGTTCCCGGAGACGTTCCGCCGCCACCTCGACCTTCAAACGCCCGACGTCGTGGGACCCAAACAGCAGTTGACGGTTCAGGTTGGACAGTTCGACCCGGTCCGAGTCAATGACCCGCAGATGTCCCACACCAGAGGCGGCGAGGCTGAGCGCCATCGTTCCGCCCGTCCCGCCGATTCCGACGATTGTGACCCGGGCCTTCTTGAGCCGCCCTTGAAGTTCGCGGGCTGACCGCGGGGTCCCCAGAGTCGCGGTAGCGAAGAAGTCGAAGTTCCGGGCGTACCGTGCCAGCTCGTCGGACGACAGCTCGCCGGTGTCCCCCGGGGCAGCATCCTCGATGACCCCGAGGCGTTGAAGGCGACCGATCGCGCGCCGGATTTCGGATGGTTGGAACGCCGGTTCCTCCTTGCTGAGGAGATCGATAACGTCGGGGACCGTCCGGGATCCGTCCAGGAGGCCGAGCAGCCGCCAGACCGTTCCCCGGTCGTCGTCCTGGACCTGACGCGCCAGGCCGTAGACGTCGCGGCTGAGGAGGATGACCCCCGCCGGAGTTCGAAATGGGCTCAGGGAGGGCTTGGTCCGCGGACGCTCAGGCAGCGTGGTCTTCGGTCGTGCCACGCGTCTCACGTTCCTCAGGAAACCAAGATGCCCCAGGCCCGGCCAGGGGATGCACCGGTAGACCGAAGGCTACCGAGCAACGACTCTAGGCGGCCGGGCGTGACGGAGAATGGGGCGATTACATCCGGCAGGGCGAGGGTATGCCCGGTTTCGGGACAGCGTTCCGCGGGAGCAGCCGGGCCTTGATCCGAATCCGCTTGGGTTTTTCCGTCATGGTTGCCTTGCTACCAGTCCGCATCTATCCGCACTGGGTTGCAGCTTGAGATTACTTCCCCTTGCTCTTAATCCTTTGGGGAAGGGCCTCGGCCGGCGTCCGTCCAGAACGTCCCCGATCGTGTCTTAAATGCGATGGGTGCCCGACGATCGCGCCCCTCGGCCTCTCGCACCGACCGGGATGACCGAGATCGGTCGGGTTTTTTCCGGTCCCGGCGGGGCCGGCTCCCAAGCATGGCTCGGGACGGCGGTCAGTCCACCGAGGCTTTTTCGAGCCGCACGGGGGTCCGGGGCCGGTCCTGTCCGTCGCGGGGGACGTTGACGATCTTCTCGGCCACGTCCTGGCCGCTGATCAGCTTCCCAAAGATGGCGTGCTTGCCATTCAGCCAGGGGGTGGGCGCCACCGTGATGAAGAACTGGCTTCCACCAGTGTTGGGGCCGGCATTCGCCATCGAGAGGATGCCCGGGGCGTCGTGCTTCAGGGACGGGTGAAACTCGTCCGGGATGGTGTAGCCGGGTCCGCCGGTTCCGTTTCCCTTCGGGCAGCCGCCTTGGATCATGAAGCCCGGGATCACGCGGTGGAAGGTCAGGCCGTTGTAGAATCCCTTGTTGACGAGCGAAAGGAAGTTCTTCGCCGTCGTCGGCGCTTTGTCCTGAAAGATCTCGGCGCGCATCGTGCCCAGGTTCGTCTGGAGGGTGACCGTCGGGTTCGCCATGCGTCGCTCCTGCCGCCGGGGCGGAAATAGACTGCGCCCCGCAACCGGCCGTCAGACGAAGTGCCGGTGCACCGCGATGAGGTAGATGACCAGGATCAGCGAGATGATCGCCCCCAGCGAAAAGTAGGCACCGGCTATGGCGTCGCTGATAAAGTAGAGCGCGAAGACGATGATGGCCAGTACCAGCGCCCACAGCCGCTGGTGCCAGAGGCCGAGGGCCACGCCCAGGATGATCAATCCGATCACGAGGATCACGATCCCCGCGATGAGGAACCCATAGGACCCGAACTGGGGGAGGCTCAGCCCCACGGCGATGTCGAGAGCGGCGAGGAGCACCCCCGCGATGATCAGCAGGAAACCGACGATGCCGATCAGCACCGCGAGGATCGCGACACCGATCGGCTTGCTCGGTTCCTCGGGCTGGGGCGGATAACTCGGTGGGTAGGATTGAGGATACGGTTCGTACGGCTGTCCGCTCATCGAAAGGATCCGTCCCTACGAATTGACCTCGAGTCCCGCAAGATAAACTTTCGCCCCGGAGATTCGGGAGGTTCCCATCGAGCAGGTTTCCGCCGCCCTCGTCGCCGCGCTTTATAGGACGGCTCCACCCATACTCACGGCGAGCCGGGTGCTGGCTCGCGATTCTCGATGAACCGCTCGCTGGCGTTGGTAGGGGTCGTCCTCGTCATCGTCTCGATCCTCCTGATTTCGATCCCGTTCTTGGTGACGTCGGCCTTCCAGGTCAACGACGCGGTCTACGCCGCCGGATTCCTGTTCCTCGTCGGGCTCGTCATCCTCTACCAGGCCGCGACCGCCCCGGACCCTCGACTGACGACGGTGGGAGGCCTCTTGGGGAACCCGATCGTCGATGAGTCGCGCAAGGCCGAGGAGGCCGTCACCCAAATTCCCCCCAGCCACGTTCGCTATGCGCCGGGCCCGAAGGAACCGTCCAACTGCCGATTCTGCTACACGGCCATTCCGTGGAACATTCTCAACTGCCCCCGGTGCGGCCGTCCCCGTCTGTGTCGGAACTGCGGGAAGCAGCTGTTCTTCCTGGCCGGCGCGGTTCGGTGCGGCCCGTGCGTGCGCGACGAGACGCAATGTAATTGCCCCCGGGTCCGTCCCTCCGGGGTGAGGCCGGCGGGCGTCCGCCGGCTTGGCGGGGGCGCATGACCGACCTCGACTCTCGGTTACCACGGGGTCGCGCGGTGCTTCCTGCTCCGGTCCACGTCCACTTTGACGGAGCCTGCCAGCCACCCCGAGGAGGAGGAGTTGCGACCTATGGGTTCACGGTGGAAGGGCCCGGCCTCCGCACGGAGGGAAAGGGATTGGCTGTCATGCCGTGGACGCCACGAGCCACGAACAACGTGGCCGAGTACACGGCCGCGATTCGCGCTCTCGAGTGGCTGAAGGACCAAAAGTACTCGGGCCCCGTTCGGGTGATGGGCGACAGCCAACTGGTGATTCGCCAGCTCCAGGGACAGTACAAGGTGAAGGCCAAGCACCTCCAGGAGTATCACGCCCACGCGCTCCGGCTCGGAAAACAATTCGAACAAGTGGACTGGGTCTGGATTCCCCGAGAGGCCAATGCGCGCGCCGACGAGTTGTCCAAAGAAGCCCTGGAGGAGGAGTGGGCCCGCGCGGCCCGGTATCGACCGACCCAGCCCGTGGTCCCGGCTCTCGAGGAGGAGGAGTCGCCGGACGATACGTCCGGTCCGCCGGATACGAAGTCGGGCTAGCCCCAGCGCACCGTGTACACGAGCGTCCGGCCTTCGAGCCCGGCCCGGGTCCGGGCCGAATCGACGAACGTGGCGAACGCCGCCGCCGCGTCGGGCGTGAGCCGAGGCCGGTGGCCGTAACCTCGCGGCGTTCCGGCGCCGAGGAACTTCCTCGTGGGCTCTGGAACCGGAGGAAGAATGGATTCCGATGCCGCGATCGCGCTCATCGCCGCGACCAGCCCACCGCGCGCTCGATGACGTCGCGGTACGAAGGGCCTCGAGGAATGCGAGGAATGTATGCTAAGGGAAGGTCCGCCTCGTGGTCCACTCGGCCGATCACGCCGAGCGCGGCGAGGGGGATTGCGTCGGTCTTTTGCTCCGACATGGCCGCCCCCCGTTTGTCAGACGGATGTCGTACATAAAGGGGCTTGTTCCACAGGAAGGATAGGGGTACGGACCCGTTCCCCCTCAGAGAACTAAGGCGGACGAAGGGCTGACGCCATGAGAGAATCTCCAGTGGAACGAGGGGTTACTGGGACACGCCGCGGAGGCCTCGAGTGAGGCGAGTCTTCTATCGCGGCGGGTCGGCCCTCTCCGCCGCGTTTGGCGGGGCTTCCGTCGGGGGAGTACGAACCCTCTGTAGTCGCTCGGGACCCCACCACATACCCCCCTTCCCCCAGGCGAGAGCCGCGGGAACAAGGTAGGTCCGAACCACCATCGCGTCGAGGATGATCGCCAGGCCGACCGCGAGACCGATCGCTTCGAGCAAGGTGAAACTGCTCGTGCCCAGTACCAAGAACGCCGTCGCGAGAATCACCGCGGCGGCGGTGATCACCCCCCCTGTGTAAGTGATGGCCTGCACGATGGGCCGCGGCGTGCCGTAGGACTTCCCCCGTTCCTCCCGGACCCGGGTCAGGATGAACACGTTGTAATCCATACCGAGACCCAGGATCAGTACGAACAGGATCGTCGGTACGAAGAAGAAAATCGGCACACCCTGAAGCTTGCCGAGGAGGAGATAGGTGATGGCGTACGACCACGAGATTGACAGGCCGATGGACGCCAAGGCCATGGGCGGGATGGCGAGAGAGCCCAGGACGAGGAAGAGCACGAGGAACAGACCGATCGTGGCCGCGATGATCATGCGTTCCGTCGCAGCGGCGGTCTGAACGGCCAGGTCCTTGATGGTGGAGGAGCCGCCCCCATAGTACACCGCCCGCACTTCCGGGTGCTGCTGGCCGAACGAACTCAGTTTGGCCTCGATCGCGTTCAGGCTCGACACCGCCGCGTTCGAGAGCCCGTCCGATGACGGAGTCACCGTGAACCAGACGGTCCGGTTGTCGCTGCCGATGTACTGGGGCAGGACCCCTTCGAGATTGATCCGCTCGGCCGGGGGAAGCGTCGAGAAATTGAGCCAGGTGGAGAGCGGAGCGCCTCCGGTGCCCGTGAGAGAGTCCGCCGAGGTGATGCCGGCGGTGTGGTTCATCATCCCCTGGATCGTGTTCACATCGGTGAACTCGGTCGCGTTGGTTGAGTTACCGACCACTAACGGCTTCTCGAAGGTGACCAGGATGATCGTGGGAAACACGTACCCGGGGCCGAACTCGCTCTCGAGATGATGCAGCCCCTGCGCCGCGGGTTGATCGCTCGGAAGCTGCGCATAGAAATTGTACGACAGAGGCACATTCAGGGCGACGAAGATCAGGGGAACGGATACGAGGAGGATCACCCCGATGACGGCCTTGGGGTGTTGGGTCGCGATGCGCCCCGCACGGGCGAAGTAGGTTCGGCCCGAGGCTTGGGCCGTTCGGGTACGTTCGGCCTGAGCCGCGAACCGCTTGCCCGTGTACGGCCAGAACAGGCGAGGACCGACCAGGACAAGGAGCGCCGGGGTGACCGTTAGGGCCAGCAGCAGGGTAATCGTGACGGCCAGGGACAGTGCGATGCCCCACTGGCTCAGCAGGCCGATTCCGCTGAACGCCATCGCGACCGTCGCGACGATGACGGTCACGCCGCTCGTTCCGATGCTTTCCCCAGCCCAGGTGACGGTGGTGACGACAGCCTGCTTCGGATCGGCGCCGTGGATGAGCTCTTCCCGGTACCGGGCGACGAGGAACACCGAATAATCGGTTCCCACGCCCAGTACGAATGTGTCGACGAGGGTGATGCTCGTGACATCGAATTGCGTCACGTACTTCCCGACCAGGTATACGGCGGCGAGTCCCAGTCCCAGGGCGATGCCGATCGACGTGAACGTTACGAGAGGCGCTCCTGGGGCCCGGAAATAGAGGATGGTGATCAGGATCAGTACGGTCACGGTGAGCGGGAGAATGATCACCAGGTTCGAGCTGAGGAGATGGTTCTCGTTGTCATCGAGGTAGCTCGGTCCGGTCTGGTAGTACTGGATCGTTCCCGAGGGATTGACCTGATGAAGGACGGGGGGAACGATCGAATTGATCTGGGCCAGATCGTCGTAGACCGGAGTGGATCCGTTCGGAGCGGTGTAGCCGTCGGAAACGGTGAACCCCACCACGATGATCGTAGCGTCGCCATTGGGACTCACGAACGAGGAGCTGAGCGCGGCAGGAACGGGCAGCGGATAGAGTGAGGGCGAGGCGTCAGCGATGGCGGTCGTCCACGTGATTACGGCCCCGGAACTCGCGGTCCCGCTAGGGTACTCGCTCCAGACGGCGCCCAGCCAGTCGGCGGGCATACCCGTCGTGACGGCGAGATAGTTGACCGTAGCGTTGTGCAGGGAAGATTCGAGGGTGTAGTTCTCGATTCCGAGGTTCTGGAGCAGGAACAGCGGCAGGCTCTGGTTCGCCGTGCCCGGGAAGAGCTGAGCGATGGCGGCCGGCAGCGATGCCCTGCCGGCCAGGTCGGAACACGCCACGAGGCGGCTTTCCGGGGCGGAGGACCAGCAGGTCGACGTCGTCGTTGAGTTGAACCCGGGTCCGGAGGCGGTGCCATTATAGAAGGCCGCAAGAACCGGAAGGGTTTCGGGGGCCTCGGCCGACAGCATGCCCCATGTTTGATTGAAGGCAGGCGCGTTCGCTTCGGTGGACGGAACGGATTCGTTGAGAACGAGATTCAGCCACACGCTGTCGTAGAGGGCGGGGGGACCCCAAACGAACGCGGCGGAGTCGTTGACCGCCGCAGGTAGAGAGGGGCTCGCACCCAGCGCTACATGCAAAAATCCGAGTGCGAGACGAGCTTCGCCATCAAGGTACCCTTGGTACGCCGAATAGAGAGAACTGACGGAGCTGACGTCCGTGAGCCGAGAATCGTTCTCCAAGGCATTGTCGACGGCGAGAACCGTCGATTGACCGCTCGCGGCGCCCACTCCCGGGCCGGTCAACAGAACGAAAGTGTCGGAGCCTCCGCCTTCAGACGGGAAAAGCTGGTCGATCTTGTTCTGGGCGAGGACGCTAGGGGCGTTGCTGGGCAGCGTCGTGGCGGAGTTGGTCGTAACCGAGTCGACGTGGATGATGGCGGGGATCGCGATGACGAGCAGGAGGATCCAGAAGATGATCGGGTACCATGGATGACGCACGACGGCACGTCCTAGGGCACTGAATACGCGGGAGCCGGCGACCGTAGGCCGACGAACACTGGCCGGGCTGCTCACCGATAGCTCCTCCACGCTGCAGCATCCCCACCTCGGGACATTCTACGGCGTTCGCAGACCCCCGGATGCGGCGTTGCAAAGTATCGAGCAAATTGGAGAGTCTATACCTTTGCTGTCCGTCCGGTAATCCGAGGCGATCGTCGCCGGGCCGGGAGATGTCCCCGACGTCCGAGAACCCTGATATTGACCAAGGTCCTTGTCGCGGGAATCCAGTATGGCCCGGCTCCGTCGAATTTCGGCTGTCCGAAAAGAGGATTTGATCGATCGCGCCAAATCGCTGCGCGGCTCGGTCGAGCCACTCCTCCCGAAACTGACGGCCGACTGTCCACCGGATCGATTCGATCGGCTGAGGTCCGAGCTCGAAGAGGTCCGTGCTGCCCGCGACGAGACGGGAACTCTCGAACGGCTAGCGCGGCGGGGCGACCCGCTCGCGCGCGCCTACGCGGGGCTCCTCAAGTTCTACCTAGCCCCGGAGGCCATCGTGGTCGCGACGTTCCCTCTTCCGAACGGTTCCATTCCGTATGCGCCACTCGCTCGGACCGAGCCGGAGACGGAAGTGGCCGTACAACATTCGGATGATCCAGAACGCCTTCTCCTCGGCTATCTCGATTGGACGCGCAAGGGGTTCCATTTCTTCGCCACAGCGGACCGGCTGTGGTGCACGGGTCGGTCCCCCGAGCCGCCCTCCGAGTTCCGGGCATCGAAGATTGCGGGACTTCCCTATCGGCTCGTCGCCGATCCCCAACATTCTCAGTTTGTGTGCACGCAGTTGGCGGAGAGCGAACCCCGGCCGTACCTCGAGGTCGGTTGGCCGGGCGCCGGGACCCGGTTCCGGGTGTGCGAACGGTGCGCCAAGTCCGACCGTCACCTGCTTTCGAGCTTGTCCGACGGAATAGCCGTACCCGATCCCGGGGCGGCATTCCCCGTGGCTGCCGCACTCAATGTTCGCTGTCACGGCGGCCCGGACTGCGTCCACGCACACCTCCCCGAACTCCCCCGCGGCCTCCGACAATTGTACGAGAAAGGGCGGCTGGGGGACGGGGATTTGCTGCGGGAGTACCTTGGGGAGCTGCGTCCGCGTATCGAGCGAACCTCGCGGCCGACCTTCGTCGCGAACGGTATCTGCTACGGCAGCAATCTGGATGCCTTCCTTACCGAACTCCATCCGACGCCGGTTGAACGGCGCGCCTTGGAGAGCGTGCTCCGCCGGGTCCCCGGATACTTTTCCATCGACCGGGCGACCGCCGGCCAGGCACTCGAGCAACTGTGGCCCGCGCACGCGGAGGCGATCGTTCGTTTGATCGTGGAAGACGCCGACGCATCACAGAAACTGATCGATGAACTTCGCGGCGCTCCCCCGGGCCGGGTCGCCGAGATCCTCAAGCGGGTTCAGCGCCTCCGGGAGGAACGCGAGGTCCTCGAGGCGCTCCCACGCTACCGGGGCTTGTCGCCGCAGGCCGAGTACGTCGACCGGGTCGCGCGTACGTACCGGACCCACGGGGAGGTCGACGCCGAACGCACGTTGTTCGAGTTACTTCCCCGTGAAGGGAACATTCGCGGACTCGCATTTGCGCTCCTGCTCGCGCTGGGGCGGGCGCAGAGCCACATGTGGCAGTTTTCCGAAAGCGAGCAGAAGTTCGGCACCTTCCTCAGCGACGCGGCCCGCGCGACGTTGGCGGCGCCACCCGACGCGTATCACGACGCGCTCAACCGGCTCTTCCTCGCCGCCGGTGTCGCCGAGTGGGGTACGCGGAGTGATGCGTAGTTGCCTCCGTCTCGAGGACCCTGCGATAGAAAACCGGGCGGGTCGGTGGATGCTTTGGGCCGACATCCAAAAAGCACGAATGCCGCAAAGCGGACACGAGAGATGTGCGATTGGTAACGGGGAAAGGACCGTTCACCCGTGGTTTTCGATTCTGACTTGTGGGCTGGCGCGGTAGTCGATGGCCCGTGAACGGATACCGGGCCGAGTTCGACGCGACGATGCCCACATGTACGTGCGGGGCGCTTCATTGATTGATGAAGAGGACCTGGCGAGTCGCAGCGATCGTGGGGGTTGCGATCGCGGTCTCGCTGGTTGTCGTTAGTGTGGTCGAACTGGCGCCACGAGCGGTTCCATCGAATAACTGTGCAACCGGGATCCGAACGCTCCAAGCGCCCCCTCTGACCTTTGAAGGCTCCGGCGACACCACCAAGGGATTGAACCACTGGTACAACTTCACAGTCATTGTGGCCGATGATTGCTTCTCGTTAGGTATCATTTCATTCAAGCTCACTTTCCCCAATGGATCAGCGGTCCCACTTCCCGCCGGAGCCGGTGTCACAGTCGCGACGCCGTTGAGTTTGGTGCAGGCGGTGTTCACGATCGGAATCGGGTGGGCGTACGAACCCGGTTTCAGCGCCACGACGCCCCTGCAGAGCCAAGACACTCTCTCGCTGTTCTATTCCGGTTCGACGCCTTCTACCTTGGTCGGAGATTCATTCTCAGTGCTCTCGTCACGAGGGTCATGTTCTGGACCCATTTCCTAGGGTACCGGCTTGGACCTAGCGACCACGGGTCCAGAAAGGGCGAGGACGTTTCAAAGCGTATTGAATCGCAACGGC
>JASHPV010000061.1 GCA_030037875.1 Thermoplasmata archaeon | reverse complement strand
TGACGGACGGCGAGCTATGTCCGGACACCCTTATCAGACCCGCAGACGGCGCCGGACTGCGGCGACCACTGATGACCCAGCTCCGGGTGCAGAGACCCGCACCGGATTTCGGGACACCAGCCGGCCCAGCAACCCCGAGTCACCCGACAAGCCATCGCGGGTGGTCCAACGGATTTCTGTGCTTCCTAAGCCCGGCTGTGGCGCGCCAACCGACCGAGGTAGGCACGCGGCCGAATCGTTAAATTGGCTTTGCCGGTGGGCTGGACGCAAAGAAAATGTCCGAACCAGCGCAGGCGTCCCGGGTGCCAGGAAACCCCATGGCCGCTCCCTCCGCGGGCCTCACGAGCCACCGGCAGTTGCGACGACCTTCGCTGGATTCGATGGGACTCACGCCGGGCAAGAAAACGCGCCTCAAGCGCCTGCTCTACGACTATGGACCGGGCGGAGGGACGCTCCTCATCCTCCCTATCGACCAAGGACTCGAGCACGGTCCGGTGGATTTCTTCTCGAACCCGGACGCATTGGACCCGGATTACCAGTTCCGCCTGGCTCGGGAGGGAAATTTCTCCGCCATCGCGCTGCACATCGGTCTCGCCCGGAAGTATTTCTCTCCGTACGCGGGGGAGGTGCCGCTCATTCTGAAGATCAACGGCAAGACGAACATCCCTCCAGATAACCAGGCCTTCAGCGGCCTGACGGGTTCCGTGGAGGACGCAGTGCGGTTCGGAGCGGACGCCGTCGGATACACCCTGTATGTAGGATCGCCGGCGCAGGACCGAGACTTCGCCCAGCTGGCCCAGGTCCGGGCGGACGCGGACCGGTTCGGCATGCCGCTCATCGTTTGGGCCTATCCGCGGGGCGAGGCCATCGCCAAAAAGGGGGGCCGCGACAGTCTCTACGCCGTCGACTACTCGGCTCGAGTCGCCCTCGAGCTGGGCGCCGACATCGTGAAGGTCAACTATCCGATGGCCTCCGAGAAGGACAAGGACTCTCCGGCTCCCTACAACACGCTGACCCTATCTCCCGAAGAAGCGTTCAGCAAGGTGGTCCAGAGCGCCGGCCGGGCGCTCGTGCTGGTCTCGGGAGGGGAGAAGATCAGCGACGACCAGCTCCTCCTGAAGGTCCGGAACTCGATGGACGCCGGGGCGACCGGTATCATTTTCGGCCGCAACCTCTGGCAGCGGCCGATCGATGACGCGCTGGCCATCACCCGGAAGATCCATGGGCTCTTCGCGGAGTACGCACAGCCCCTCCGCTGAGACTCGTACCCCGCTTTTCGTGCGGATCACGGGGGAGGACCACCCAAAGGCGTGCACCGGTCGTCGGCTGATTCGTCGTGGATTAGCCCTCGAGTGGAGGGACGCCGGGCCATCCGGCAAGGACCCGATCCTGCTCGACCCGCGCGCCGGCGACCCGCTAACACCCGAGGACGCGACCGCGGCCGCCGCCTCGGGGATTCTCGTGGTGGACTGCTCCTGGAACCGGCTCGATCGACGCGGGGGTTTCGACCCCACGTTGGCGGGCCTCACGCGGTTGCGCCGACGACGACTGCCCTGGCTGCTGGCGGGCAATCCGCAGCACTACGGCCGGGTCGGGGAGCTCAACACGGCCGAGGCGTTCGCTGGGGCGCTCGACATTTTGGGCGATCGACCCGGGGCCGAGCGCGTACTCGAGACGTTCGCGGGGGGACCCGGATTCCTCATCCTCAATGCACGCCTTCTCGAGGCGTACCGGAACGCTCGCTCGGTGGAGGATCTCCGCGCGGCCGAGCGAGAGTTCTTCTAGACGCGCTTCGGGCGGGCCCGGCCCGTCCCGTCGGGAGATGGACTACCTCCAGTTCCCGCGTCGTATTGACTGGGTGGTCCAACGAGGCTCGCGCCTCAAGCACACCCCCGTACGATTCGTACGCCCGGGAGGTGTGGAGCGTCAAGCAATGATCGTGGTAGAGGGATCGGCCGACCACATTCGGGTCATGACCTCGAAGGAAGAGATGGAGACCCGTCGCGCTCAGAAAAGTGTCGAGGGCCGGCTCGTCAAACGGAGGGGAAAGCCCCCGGTCCAGATGGGACGCTTCCACGTCCCTCCACAGCAGTTCCACCATGAGCGTCTCATCGACTGACCGGAACCGGTCGGTCCACGGAGTGGTCAGCCGGGTAGGAAACCCACCATGGGCGAGAAACATCCCGGACGATGTGTAGGCCGCTAGTGGACCTCGCTCGAGCAATCCCATGAGCCGAGAGTAGCGACGGCGATCTTCCCCCCATTTCGCCGCCATTTCTCCCGGCAGCGTGTGGGGCACGACAGGAATGGTTCGGGCCGCCTCGTGATTTCCCTGAATGAGGAAGACTCGATCGGGGAAGGCCGCCTTGACGGAAAGCAAGAACAATGCGTTGACGGCAGACCCGGCCGGGCAGTCCGGAGGCGCTCGATCCACGTAATCTCCCAACCCGACGAAGGCTCGCTCGCGGGGCGCCTCAAGAAACCAGGCCATCGCGGCCTGAGCGGAACGCCAATCTCCGTGAGTGTCCCCGATGAAGGCGATCCTCTTCGCACCAGCGGGACTCACCCGCACGAGGGCAGATTCGGAAGAAACTTTGGGATCCAGCTGAGACAGGAGCTCGTCGACTTGGAACGCATCCATGCGCTCAATGGACTCGGGTGCCACCGGGAGGGTAAGAGCGGTCACGGGCGTATCGAGCATGAAGGGGCGGGGAGTGCGGGGGGCCGGAATTCCCGGGGC
>JASHPV010000060.1 GCA_030037875.1 Thermoplasmata archaeon | reverse complement strand
TGTTAAGTCTGCCGCTTGGGGAGTACGGTCGCAAGACTGAAACTTAAAGGAATTGGCGGGAGAGCACCGCAACGGGAGGAGCGTGCGGTTCAATTGGATTCAACGCCGGAAAACTCACCGGGGGCGACGGAGGGATGAAAGCCAGGCCGAAGACCTTGCCCGATTCTCCGAGAGGTGGTGCATGGCCGTCGTCAGTTCGTACCGTAAGGCGTTCTGTTAAGTCAGATAACGAACGAGACCCTCGCCCTCAGTCGCGATTTCGGGGGGGACCCTGAGAGCACACTGGGGGGATCGCTGCTGCTAAAGCAGAGGAAGGAGAGGTCTACGGTAGGTCCGTATGCCCCGAATCTCCCGGGCAACACGCGCGCTACAAAGGTTGGGACAATGGGATCCGACCTCGAGAGAGGAAGGCAATCCTGAAACCCAATCGTAGTTCGGATTGGGGGTTGTAACTCACCCCCATGAAGATGGATTCCGTAGTAATCGCGGGTCAACATCCCGCGGTGAATGTGCCCCTGCTCTTTGCACACACCGCCCGTCAAGTCATCCGAGTTGGGTCGGAGTGAGGGTGACTCTTGTTGGGTCGCTCGAACTTCGGTTCAGCAAGGGGGACTAAGTCGTAACAAGGTATCTGTAGGGGAACCTGCAGATGGATCACCTCCTAGAACGCCGACCCCTTCGGGGGCCGGGTTCGGAGACGTGCAAGACCGCCGAGTCGCTCGGACTGGCGAACCCTCTACCGTCCTTCCCTTCGGGCTATCAACCCATTCTTGAGTAGTTACCACTTTGTTATATCCCCGTTCCGGGTCGTGCACCCCATGATCGCGGCGGCGCGACCCCAGGTAGCGCTTCCCTCCCATCTTGCGACGGCCGGGGACAGCCTCTCCCACGGCGAGCCGGTGCTGATCTACGACGCGCCGGACCGCGAAGGCGAGACCGACCTGGTCGTCCTTGCCGAACACGCGACCCCGGAGCTGATCCGGCTGCTCCGAAAGGACGCCGGCGGTCTCCTCTGCGTGGCGATCCCCGACGAGCTGCGTCGGCGGATCGGCCTGCCGTTCCAGTCGGAGATGCTCGAACTGTCGGAATCGAGATTTCCCGCGCTGGCCGCGCTCCGTCGACAGGACCTCCGATACGATGCCCGGAGCGCGTTCGGCGTGACGGTCAACCATCGCACGAACTTCACCGGGGTGCCGGACTCCGACCGGGCCACCACCGTCCGGGCGCTGGGAGAACTGGCCCGGGACGCGCCCGTTCTGAACGACCGGGAGCTCACTCACCGCTTCACGGCCGAGTTCAGCTCGCCGGGTCATGTGCCGCTGCTGTACGCCGCGCCGGGCCTCGTCCTCGAACGAAAGGGCCATACGGAACTCGCCATCTCGCTGGCCCGGATGGCAGGCCTCTCCGAGGCGGCGGTCGTCTGCGAGATGCTCGGGGATTCGGGAGGCCCGAGGTCTCCGGTCGCCGCGCGACGGTACGCGGACATCCACGGATGGGTGTTCCTCGAGGGCCGCGAGATCCATCGGGCGTGGCCGGCATGGTCCGGGTGATGGCCACCGGGGTCTTCGACCTCCTTCATCCGGGACACGTGTATTTCCTGGAAGAGGCGAAGAAGCTCGGGGACGAACTGGTCGTCGTCGTGGCCCGCGACGCCACCGCAAAGCGGCTCAAGCACGAGCCCATCGTTCCGGAACATCTCCGGCTCCAGGTCGTCGCGGCGCTCAAGCCGGTGGACCGGGCCCTGCTCGGCTCTCCGACCGACATCTATCAAACCGTCGTGGACGTACGACCCGACATCATCGCCCTGGGCTACGACCAGATCTGGGACGAGCACGAGGTCGAGGCCGAGTCCGCCCGTCGGGGCGTGACGGTCAAGGTCGTCCGGCTCCCCGAGATCCCGCACGACCATCTCGCCACCAAGCGCCTGGTCGACCGGATCATCGAGCGGGCCCGGACCGCGGAGGAGACCCCGCAATGAAGCGCATCGGGGTCGCCGACACGACGTTCGCCCGGGTCGACATGGCCTCCGCGGCGCTCGCTACGCTGCGGGGCGCCGGCACGGGCTTCCGCATCTACCGTCGTACGGTCCCGGGCATCAAGGACCTCGCCGTGGCCTGCCGACAGTTGTTCCAGGAGGACGGGGTCGACCTGTGTCTCGCGCTCGGCATGCCGGGCCCCGCGGAGCTCGACAAGAACTCGGCGTTCATCGCGTCACTCGGCCTGCAGTTCGCGGAAGTCCTCGAGGGCAAGCCGATCGTCGAGTGCTTCGTGCACGAGAATGAGGCCCGGGATGCCCGGGAACTCGACCAACTGGCCCGTCGCCGGTCCGAGGAGCACGCCCTCAACGCCTACCAACTTCTGTTCCGGCCGCGGGAGCTGGCCCGTCATGCGGGCGAGGGCCTCCGGCAGGGATTCGCCAACGCGGGGCCGGTGCGCCCGCGACGGTAGGGGCGGGGAGGCACCGACACGAATCAGGAAGGAGGAAGGAAGATGCCGAGCAAGGAACGGGAAGGGAAGGGGATCCGGATCGCCATCGTGGGCAGCGAGTTCAACTTCGACATCACGACGATGATGATCGAGCGGGCCCGGGAAGAGATCGATTTCCTCGGCGCCGAGCTCGGCCCCGTCGTGAAGACCCCGGGGGTCTACGATATGCCGATCGCCGTGCAGGCCCTCATGCAGCGAAAAGAGATCGACGCCGTCGTCACGCTCGGGGCGGTCATCGAGGGCGAGACGAACCACGACGAGGTGATCATGAACCAGGCGGCGCGAAAGCTCGCGGACCTGAGCGTGCAGTTCTCGAAGCCGCTCGGTCTCGGCATCTCCGGACCGGGCGAGACCCGGCTCCAGGCGCAGGACCGCATCGAGAACGCCGCGGGCGCGGTCCGCTCCGTCGTCAAGATGGTCCGCCGGCTTCGCGAGATCCGCGAGGGCTAGCGGCGCCGGTCCGGACTCCCGCCCTTAGACGAGGCCCTGGCCCGATATCCGGAACTCGATGGATCCCTCCGGCTGGGATCGGTGTTTCATGAGGACGGCGCGGCGCCATTCCCCTTGAAGGCGGTCGAACCGGAGAATGGTTTTCGCCGCGTGGTTCAGGAACGCCCCGCCCACCGGCTCGAGGGTTCCATCGCCGACCTTGCGCCAGACTTGGTTCGTGACGAGGACCGGTACGGGGACCTGCAGGGCGGCCGAGACCAACTGCGCGAGCTCCAGCCCCAGTTCCCGGCGTGCCGTTTCTTCCTCCCGGCCGCCGAGCTCAAGCCGATAATGCATCGTGGCTGAATCGACGACGATAAGGCCGACGGGGCGGGACCCGTCCCGTGCCAGCCGGGTCGATCTATCGACGGCCCGGTCCTGTTCTGCGAGGCTCGTGGGAGATGAGACGAGGAGGTGCTCGAGGACCTCGGGGAGCTTCGGGCCGGCGATCGCCTCGAGCTTGTCGACCGATAGCCCTTCCGTGTCGATGTAGACCACCCAGCGCCCTTCGAGGGCGACACGCACGGCCACCTGCAAGCAGAGGATCGACTTTCCGGTCCCACCTTCGCCATAGACCTCCGTGACCGCGTCGGTGTCCAGACCTCCACCCAAGAGGGCGTCGAGGGCCGGCAGCCCCGTGGGAAGTCGTTCGGTGGGCATGGGGAGTCGGGACAAGTGGCAGGCGGCTTAAGTCGGAGGGCCCCGGCTCGCGGCGATCAGCGCACCGGATACGCCACTCCCTTCTCAGGCGAGACGACGTGGGTCCCTTTCGGGTGGAACTCGTCGGGGTGTTCCGTGTGGATCGGATAGGTCGTGGTGGGCTGGAGACGATGTGCGATCGCCAATAGCTCCGGTCCCGAACAATGACCCGAAGCGTGCAGTGAATGCTTCCGCAACCCGAAATGGTCGAGCCAGTGTTGGAACACTTCCGCCTCGAGATCCTCCTCCGAGAACGGCTCGCTCATGGAGTACACGAACGGGCTGCCCTTGGGCGGGCGCAGGTCGATGAGCTCGGGAAAATGCATCATCTCGAGCATGAGAAACAGCCGTTTCCCGTTCGCGCGCACGTAGTCAGCATCGACAGCGCCCTCGAGGAACGGCTCCTCCCACTTGTAGTATCGGCGCTTGGGACGCCCGTAGACGAGCAGGTCCGGGGATTGCCCGGGCTGCGGCACCGGGGGAAACCCGGGTCGTCCAGCGACCGAGGTCAGCAGGAACGCGGTCTTGAGGGACACGACGAACGAGCGGCCCGCGGTCCGTGCCGCCTGATACAAGGTACTGATCCGGTCGATGTCGCGTGGGTAACAAGTTCCGAGGACAAGGTCCGAGGTCGCCTCGAGCACATGGTCCACCTCGCTGCGCACCGAATCCTCCGTGAAGTTCCTTCTCGGGTCGGGGCCCACGCGAGTGCCCTCGGTGATGAAGGCCCGGGGCTCTTCTTTCGCGGCCGCTTCGAGAAACGATTCGGTGAGGCCCGCGCGCGGTCCGTGCTTCCGAAAATCCCCCGTGTATGCGATCGTTCCTTCGGACGTTCGGACCAGGTAACCGTACGCCCCGGGAATCGAGTGGTCGACCGGATGGGGAACGACTTCGATGTTCCCGAGGCGCACCGGGGCGGGAGCCGAGAGCAGGTTCCAAGGATGGCTCCCGTAGCTGGTCGTACCCGAGGACTGGATGGCGTCCAGGAGCACCTTCGTGTCGCTCCCCAGATACACCGGGATGTCGGGGTCGAGGTACTTCAGGTACCCCGCGTGGTCGTAGTGGGCGTGGGTCAGAAACACCGCGTGGATCCGGGGGGCCTCGTACTCGAGATCGGCCCCGTGGAGGGCTTCGCGAGAGTACAGCCCGGGAACCCGGGGAATCAGGTCGAACTCCAGCAGGTCCTTGATCGGGCTAGTGGACCGGGGCTGGAGGTAGTTGAGGTAGAATTCGTCGTACCGCGGCGTGAACGAGGGTCCGAAGTCGAACAGGATCCGTTCGGGCCCATCCTCCACCAGGATCTTGTTCCCGCCGATCTCTCGGACGCCGCCGAGGAAGGTCACGGTCGGGCCCGGCATCGCGTGTCGGACCCGACCGTCCCGCTTAGACGTTTCGAACCGGCCCGGTTGGGACCTTGGCGGCGCGGAAAGGCCAGAAGCGCCGCCGGACCGGTTCCCGGGGAAGCTCGATGGAAGCGAGCGCCTGGTGGCTCACGGTGACCGGGTCCTCTTGAGGGAATTCCAGCCGGGCGTAGTCGGCGAGCTGGACGAGATAGTCGGGTCGGCTCCGCTCCATCGCACGGGCATCCAGGTATCCGAACATGGGCGACCTCACATCCTGTAAGGCGGCCGGGACGATGGCTCTCAACCCGCTTATGGCGGCCGTCGTACGACGGCTCAATCCCTATGTAGCCCGCGAACGTTCGGAAGGTCATGGCGCTGTGGGAGATCTCGTTCCGAAGCCGCTACGACTACCCGTTCATCGACCTGTCCCGGCGATTCCCGGACACGCCGATCTCGATGTGGTGCCTGTGGGACAAGGAGCTCCTACAGGTGCCGACGCGAGATCCCCGGACCTTGGATGGCATCGAGAAGGGGATTCGGAAGGCCGGTCACGTCGTCGAGGAATGGGTCGATGCCGGACAGGGGCGCATCTTCCTGCTGAACTGCACGTGCGACAAGTACCGTAGCATCTGGACCATCGAAGAGGAACACGAGTGCTTGGACGCGCCACCCGCCGTCTATCGGGACGGATGGGGATATTTCCGGATGCTCAGCCTGAATGATGGCCGCACCCGGGCGCTGTTCCAGGACATGAACCGGCAAGGCCCCACGGAACTCATCCGGAAGCGGGAGCTTCCGCTCAACTCGCTGCCAACGAACATCTGGGTCCATGGCCTATTCAGCGAGCTCACGCCGAAGCAGCGGGATGCGATGCTGCAGGCCCACCGGTACGGGTACTACTCCTCGCCCCGGCAGATCAAGACCGAGAACATCGCCAAAGGACTGGGTCTGAGCCGCTCGACCTATGAGGAGCACCTCCGAAAGGCGGAGAACCGGATCCTGACCGCTCTGGTCCCGTACCTCGAGCTGTACTCCACCTCGAGCCACGCGCCGAAGGTTCTTCCGCTCCCTCGCACCGAGACCGCCTCGCCGGAAGTGGCCTCCTAGGAGGACCGATGGCGCTCGTTTATGCCGGTATCCGAGTGACGGACCCCGAACGGTCGGTGAAATTCTACACCGAGGGGCTAGGTCTCAAAGAAACGAGCCGGGGGCACATGAGCCACGGCGGACTTTTCATCGGGCTTCAGGACCCGAACACGATGCAGCAGCTCGAGCTCAACTGGTATCCCGCCGATTCTCCGTACAATACTCCCTACACGGCCGGAGAAGGGCTCGACCATCTCGGTTTCGAGGTGGAGGACGCTCCCGCGACCTACCGCCGGTTGCTCTTGCTCGGGGCGACGCCCGCGATCGAGCCGTGGCTGGAGCAGGGCCGCTACTGGATCGGTTACGTGCGCGACCCGGACGGCCTGTGGATCGAGATCCAGAGCACGCTACCCAAGGAGTAGCCCGGGCCTGCGCGAAATCGTTTTCCGAAAGTAAATTCGGAGCCTCCTGACCGACCGCCGGGTTTTCACCGATATCCGACCGGAACCCTCTCGTTCGCAGGCCATGAGGAGGGACCGACGCGGCCGGCCCTGGCACGTACTCGAGGAAATGCATCTACGATGACAGGCCGGTCACCGGAGGATCCCTTTCTAAATCGAGAAGACGACAGAGGCAGGCCCGATGCCGCGCCAAGTGGCGATTCCGCCGGAGCCTAAGGGCAGGACTTATCCCAACTCTCTCCGAGTCCGGCAGAGGCACTCGTGCGGAACGCTCAGTTTTCCCTCGTAGCAACGCTCCTCGGGGCTTCCCTGTGGGGCTTTTCGGGGACGGCCGTCCAAGGGCTCTTTGAGCGATTCCACTTCCCCGTGTTCGGGTTGGTCACGGTCCGAATGCTGGTGGGGGCTCTCCTCATCTTCGCGTTCGCACCCCGCGCCCCTCGTCCTCGTTTCTCGCCGCTCTTCCTGGCCCTCGCCCTTTTCGGTTTGGCCGGTTCGCAGATCACCTACCTCGAGGCAATTCAGTTCTCGAATGCAGTCACCGCGACGCTCTTGCAGTTCCTGTTCTTGCCGATGGTCGCCGCGTACGAGGTGGCCCGGGGCTCGCTCCGGTGGTCCATCCGCTGGACCGCGATACTTGCGCTCGCGGCCGGAGGTACTTTCCTGCTGGTCGTCAAGATCGGTGCCGGTTCGTTAGGGATCCTGGTCACGCCGGCCGGAATCACCTGGGGGCTTTTGGCAGCGGTAGCGGGAGCCTTCTACACCATCCTGGGGGGCCGGTTCGTCAGGGAATCCGGTCCGTGGGCCGTGACGGGCTGGGGATTCCTCCTGGGGGGATTGGTCACTCTTCCTCTCGGAATCTACTCGTTCCGGGGCTTCACTGCGCCGCACGCGCTGCCGGCCGAGATTGAAATGGTGATTCTCCTGGCGGTCGTAATCGTGTGCGGCACGGTTCTCGCCTACAGCCTCTACCTCATCGGGCTTCGCGGTCTTCCACCGACAGAGGTCGGGGTTGCAGGCGCGTTCGAGCCGATCACCGCGGCCGTGGCCACGTACCTGTTTTTGGGACTCGTGCTGACGCCCATCCAATACCTCGGCGGGGCGGCCATCGTGGTCGCGGTGGCAATGCTGGGTCTCGGAAACCGTTCGGAGGGCCCGCCGGGTTCGTCCCCGCCGGAAGGCGGCCCAACGTGACGGCAGCCACCGTGCCGAGGTTGTACACCCTTGGTTACCAGGGTCGTGACCTGACAGAGGTCCTCGAGACGGTCCGGAGCCACGGCGTCCAGCAGGTCATCGACGTTCGCGAGAACGCCCACAGCCGCAAGCCCGGGTTCGAGGCGGCGCAACTCAGGCGAACGCTCGCCGGCCTCGGCGTGGCCTATACGCACATGCCCGAACTCGGCTGCGCGCCCGGGGCGCGGCACGCCCTCTGGGGAGGAGAGTCGGCCGTGCCATTCTTCGAGGCTTACCGCCGCCGTCTAGCGGAGCGGCCCCAGGCGGTCACCGCTCTCGTTCGCCAGGCCCGGTCGATGCCGACCCTACTGCTTTGTCTAGAGCGGGACCCGTCGCGATGCCACCGGGCCGTGCTGGTGCAGCGACTACGGGCCGACGGGTTGGTCTGCGAGGACCTCTGAGCGGGCAGTCGGGGAAGAAGGGACGTGCTCAACGCGCTTTCAGGACCTTCTTCACGTTAGGGTGTTCCTTCGTGAAGATCTTCCCGCCGCAGTTGTCGCACCGGACCCCGAACAGATTCGCGTCGCTCGGCAACGCTTCTCCGCAACGGATGCATCGGAACATGGTGACCCAAACCTCCGGAGAATACTTCAGCTAACGCTTACCGGCCGGTTTCGCGGGCTCGTCCTCGGTGGCGGCCCGCTCCTGACGGGTGATCGGGGGCGGGGGGACGTAGACGTACGCGCCAGAGGAGACCCGGGTTCCGCAGCGCTGGCACTCGTAGATTCCCGAGGCGACCCGCCATAGGGTGACCGTAGAGCAGTTGGGGCAGGTGTTGGCCTTGTGCTGGGCGCGGTCGATCTCCAGGACGCGGCGCCTGATCCGGATCCCATACCGGGGACCCATCCAGCCCGTGGAGCCGACCTTCTTGGTTCGACGCATGCTCTTCAGTTTCCGCGAACGAGGTTCCGGAGGCGGTCGCCATGCCGGAACGATCGCTCGATGGTCTCGATGACCTCATCGGGGGAGAACGCGCCAATTTTACCCTTTTGCATCGCCACAACGTTGCCCGCCTCGTCCGTCGCGACGGTGAGACGGCCTTGTCCCGCCGTTTCCTCCTCGAACGTGGGGTCGGCCACGATCTTGTCGCCCAGTCGAACGAAGGTGCACTCGATCGGGAAGTGGCTGACCTCGAGGGGGTAGTCTCGGTCACCGACCCCGAACCGCTTCGCCGGCACCGTCGAGTGGGTCAGCGCGCCCAGGGCCGCCAGCTGGGCCGCGTCGATCAGGTTGCCCGAGTGGTCCAGGCAATGGATGTCGACATAGCAGGTCCAGCACTTTTCGGACGGCGTGATGCAGAGCTTGGTCAGGTCGATGGTCTCGGCCGCTCGGATCGAACGGTCCACGACCCGGGAGAGCTCGATCGCCTCGGGTTGCGGCGGTCCGGGTTCGAAGGTCGGCGAGGAGAGTGCGATCAGCTCGGCATTCGTGGTGAGTACGCCCGCGTTCGGGGTATCCGGATAGGGCTTCGCGATCTCGAGCTTGACGCCGCACAGCACCGCGGTGTTCCCGATGTGGACCATCGCGGAGCCGTCCGCGCTCTTGACGAAGCCCGGTTCCACGGTGACCGGTCGCCATTCGTCGACCCCGCGGCCATCGAGCCGGTGCCCGGTCCGGGCCAGGTCGATGATGTGCGTCGTCTGGATCTCGGCGGAAACGGCCTCGCTCATGCCATCGCCTCCGGAGCCGGGGCGCCCGCGGGCACTTCGTACCGGGTGCGGAGCGCCTGTCGCATCCGCTCGTAGATCTCCCGGCAGCCCTTCGTTCCGAGGTCGAGCGCCTCGCGGATCTCGTCCCGGTTCATGTGACCCTCCATCTGGATCAGCACCAGCCGTCCCGACTGGGGCACGAGGGCCAGCGGCATGTCGGCCTCGCCGAAGTTATCCTCTTCTTTCTTGAGGTCCAAGGCGATCCGACCGGCGACCTTCCCCACGGCCACCGAGGCCACCAGGTCGGCCATCGGGATGCCGGCGTCCGCCAATGCCAGCGACGCGGCGACGAGCCCGGCGCACCGTGTACCGGCGTTCGCTTGCAGGACTTCGATGTAAATGTCGATGCTCGTTTTCGGAAACTCCTCGGTGAACACGACCGACTCGAACGCCTCCGTGATGACCTTGGAGATCTCCTGCGACCGCCGGTCTTGGCCCGGCCGCTTCCGTTCATCGACCGAGAAGGCCGCCATGTTGTACCGGCACTGGATGATCGCCTTCGAGGTCTGCATCAGGTGACGCGGGTGGACTTCCCGGGGTCCGTAGACGGCGGCCATCACCTTGTTCTCGCCCCATTCCACGAACGCCGAGCCGTCGGCGCGGGTGAGGGGTCCCACCTTCATAGAGATGGGTCGTAACTCGTCGAGCCGGCGACCGTCAATCCGACGGCCCTCGGCGTTGAGCAGCTCGGGGATTTCTTTGGCTCCTACGCTTCCCATGGTCCTTCTCCTTCGTTGATTTCGTTGTGCGGAATGTCCGGGTTACGGTCGGTCCCCCCCTCGTTCTCGTCGGGCGGGTAGGACCCGTCCCCGAATGGATCCGGGGACTTTCGGTCCACCGGCGGGGCCGTCGGCGTCTTCGGGCCTCGATCGTCGGTCGGGCCGGTCATCCGGAGATATCCTTCGATGCGCTCGGTCAGGCCGGAGCGCTGTCCCTCCTCGTCGATGATCCGCAGGCATTCCCGGACCCGTTGGATTCCTTCCGGTGAGCCTTCCACCCAGATCCGACCGTTCTGTCCGACGGCGACTCGGGTGCCCGTGAGTCGGGTGATGGTGTGGATCATCGAGCCTCCCTTCCCGATCACGCGCGGGATCTTGGCTGGAGAGATGGTGACGAGGGTACCGCCGGTCAACTTGCCCAGGTCGTCACCCTTCATGGTCACGCCGATCTTCCCGGTGGCGTCCAGGTTTTCCACCGCCACCAGGACGGCGTCGCCGATCCGAAGATATTGGTCCAGCTCGCCGGGCCCGGGCTCCCAGGGAGTCCCGCTGGTATGGAGGGGGGCCCACCGGGAGGCGTCGATATCGAGGAGGTAGAACGTCTTCTGCACGTCCTGGACGATGCCCACGATGACATCGTGGGGCTTGGGAACGTACCGGCCGGCGAACGGGACGACCCGGACGAACGGCTCCCGCCAGGTGGCGTAGCCCATCACGCTGGCGAAGAGTCGCTTGCCTACGCGATATGTTCCGAACCCCGGTTGGAGACCCCGGTCGGGGATCTCATCGCCCGGAAGAACTAGAACCTTCGGTTCACGGCGCGGAGGTCTTCCTCCGCGGTCGCGCCCACGATGGCGCGGCCCTTGACCATTGCCCATTGCGTTCCTGTCACCGACGCGTCGGACCGGGGGTCGCTATTTAACGCGAGCGGCTTCGGCGGCACCTTTCGTCCGCGCGTTGAGCTTCTCGAGGAGCTCGGTCTGGACGCCGGCGGGGATTTCGATGATGGCGGTCCAACTTCCGTCGCTCCCCCACGCCTCTTCAGAGAGCTTGCCCATCCCCTTGAGTTCGCCGATGACGTGGGGGTAATGCTGGCCCGGGACCCGGAGCTTCATCTTGACCGTGTCGAACCGGATCGGCAACAGCGGCCGCAGCTTCGTCAGAATCTCCTGGACCTGCGCGTCCGCGGAGCGGAACGGGTCGACGTGGACCTTCGCCTCCTCCATCGCCGCCTCGATGCGGGCGGGCGGGTGCGGCGCTCCCGTCTGGGGGTTCATCGCGTTGCGGGCGATCATGGTGACGATCTGCCGATGCTTCGCCGCCTGAAGCTGGTGGCGCTGGTCCGTGGTGACCTGCACCTCGCCCTTCTGTATGATCTGACGCGCGATGTCGAGGTAGTCCGAGGTGTGGAAGACCTTCTGGAGGTACTCTTCCGAGATCTTGTCCCCCTTCCGCGCGTCCTTGTAGACGTGTTCGCTCGAGAGCCGCTCCCGGAGGTCGACCGGTTTCCCATCCCGGATTTCCTGCACGGCCATTGGGTCAACGAGGACCTCGAATCGGGACCCCTCGTGGTCCCATCGGGCGACTACGGCGTCGTCCGCCTGGCGTCGCGCCGGCCGGTCCCGTCCTGCGTCCTTGGGCATCGAATCTTTCTCCGGCCTTCTGGCGCCGGATCGCGGGTCGGCCTAGGATCGGCCCGACTTCGCGCCAGCCGACAGTGCGGGGAGTCGAGAGGCGTACTTTTGGATTTCCTCAGGCAGGAGCCGGGTGAAGCCCTTGCCTTCGATGAGGGTACAGACCTCGACCGTGCTCAAGTTCGCGCCCTCGTCGAGCGATTGCCGGAGGCCCTCGAGGGCGAGGAGAATCCCCTCATCCACATCCATCCCTTCCTTGTACTTCTGCTCAAAGAGTTCCATCGCCGGGCCCTTGTTTCCCCCCGTGGCCGTGGCCGAGAAGCTGGTGAGCGATCCCGACGGTTCGGTCTCGAAGAGATGGAATCCCACGTCGTCATATCCGCCCACGAGGAGCGCGGTGCCGAAGGGACGGACCCCCCCGAACTGGGTGTACTGCTGTTTGTAGTCGCAGATGCGCCGAACAAGGAGCTCCACCGGCATGGGCTCCGCATAGGTGACGCGGTTGATCTGGGCCGCGAGGCGCGCGTAATCGACCAGGACGCGGGCATCGGCGACGAGCCCCGCTGTCGCGCAGGCCACGTGCTCGTCGATCTGGTGGACCTTCTCGAGGCTCGTGGGTTCGGCCAGCTTGGGATTGGGAATGCGCCGGTCGGCGACCAGAGCGATTCCGTTCTTGAAGATCACACCGGCCGTGGTCGCGCCGCGGCGGACGGCTTCCCGGGCGTACTCGACCTGAAAGAGCCGGCCATCGGGAGAGAAGACCGTAATCGCGCGGTCGTAGGCCATCTGGCCCGGCTGCATCTCCATGAAACGGTGCCTCGGTTGCGGGCCACCAATGGGGGGTTTATAAGTGATACCCGAAGAGCGAGTTATCGAGACGCTCCGGCGAGGAAAGACGGAGTCCTCTAATCCCCGGCTCGGCCTCCGCGGCGTGTGACCGTGGAGTCGGACGAGAGCCCGGACCACGCGCGGGCCTGGCGGCTCGCCGAATCAAGCTCGGCCTACCTGAGGGGCGCCCGTGAACAGGCGATCGACTGGTACCCGTGGGGGACGGAGGCGTTCGAAGCGGCGAAGCGCCTCAACCGGCCGGTGCTCCTCGACATCGGCGCGGTTTGGTGTCACTGGTGCCACGTCATGGACGAGGGGACGTACTCTGATGATACCGTCGCGCGTCTCATCGCTCAACACTTCGTGGCGGTCAAGGTCGACCGCGATGCGAACCCGGAGGTCGACCGCCGATACCAGCGCCAGGTGAACGCGCTCACCGGCGAGGGCGGGTGGCCGCTCACCGCCTTCTTGACGCCCAAGGGCGAGACGTTCTTCGGCGGAACCTACTTTCCGCCCCAAGGGGGAATGGGACGCCCCGGTTTCCGTCAGGTGCTGCTCGAGATCTCTCGGCTCTGGCGCGAGGAGCCGAGCAAGATCCGGGAGAACACGCAAGCGCTGGCCACGGCGCTGACCCATGAGCACCATGGCACGGGCCGCGAGGAACCACTTTCGAGTTCCGGGTTCGTCGCATCGGTACGGACGTCCGTGCTTTCGTCGTACGATCCGGTCAACGGTGGATTTGGGACGGCTCCCAAGTTCCCCCATCCCACCGCGGTCTCGTTCCTCTTCTGGGACTCCTTCGCCTCGGGCTCAGAAGACTCCGCAGAGCGGGCTCGGCTGACACTGTCGCGAATGGCCGACGGCGGCATGTACGACCACATCGGCGGTGGCTTTCATCGGTACTCCGTTGACGAGGGGTGGCATATTCCTCACTTCGAGAAAATGGGCATCGACAACGCGGCCTTGCTCTCCGCGTACGCCGAAGGCTACCGGCGGTTCCGGGACGACAGTCTCCGGGACGTTCTCCGGGGAACGGCCGGGTGGGTCCAATCTACCCTGGCCGACCCGAAGGGGGGATTTGGTGCGAGCCAGGACGCCGACAATGCTCCGGGCGATGACGGGAGCTATTTCACCTGGAGCCGGCCCGAGCTCAAGGCCGTGCTGGACTCGACCGAGCTGAGGCTGATTACCCGATACTTCGGCGTCGGAAGCGAGGGCCGGATGCCCCACGACCCGGACCGGAACGTGCTCTTCCGTCTGATGACGGCCGAGGAAGCCGCGGAAGGCACGGGCTTGGACCCCGCCCAAGCGCGTGCGGCGATCGATGATGCGACCCGCAAACTGGCGGAGGCCCGATTGCGGCGCCCGCGTCCCATCGTGGACCCGGCGCTCTACGCGAGCCTGAATGGAGGATTCATCCGGGCGCTCACCGCGACCTCGACCGCGTTGGGCGAACCGAGGTTGCTGGAGGCCGCCCGTCGGACGGCCGACCGTTTTCTCTCTGAGGGATATACTGAATCCCAGGGCGTGGCCCACCAGCTAGCTCCCTCGGGCGGCCAGGGGTTCGGCCACCTCGAAGACCAGGCCGATTTCGCGTGGGGATTGGTCGAGCTCGCCGGCCGGGCGGTGGAACCGACATACCTGGCTCGCGCCGTCGAGCTCTACGAGCTGATCCTGTCCAAGTTCCGTGTCGATGGAATGCCCCTGAGAGACATCGCTCCTGACCTCTACGACGGGCCTTCGGTAGGGGCCGTAGACGAAACGGCCTTTCCCGTGGAAGATATGCCTCACCTGTCGGCCAATTCCACCGTCGCGCTGGGATTGCTCCGGCTCGCCTCGCTGACCGGCGACGACCGGTGGCGTGCGCAGGCGCGCCAACTCATCGGGCGATGTCTCCCGCGTCTCGAACGAGCCGGCCTGTTTGGGGCCGGAATGGCGCTCGCCGCCGGTCTGGCCGAAACCGAGCCAGTCCGGGTCGTCGTGCAGGGGAACGACGTCGTCGCGGACTCGCTGTGGACAGCCGCCCTGACCGCGTGGCATCCCAACGCCTGGGCCTTTCGAGGAACACCCCCGACCCCATTTTCTCTGCCGGAGGAACTCGCGTCCGCCGTCGGCCAACCGGAGACATCGCGCGCCCTGGTCTGTTGGGGGACACGCTGTGCGCCGCCGGTCACCGACCCGCTGCGGTTGCGGAATCTCGTGGGGAGCCGGTCCCCCCCGCCGACGGCGGCCTGAGGGGACCCAGGTCCGTTCCATCGAGCAGGTACGCGCGCGTTGTGCCCCGCAGGACGAAGCGCTTCCAGAGAAAACTCCGATACCGGGCCGGCGCGGTCCGATTGAGGGACTCGGTTCCCGTGAGCGGGTTCAAGGCCGGTAACACGATGAGCTCCCGCGCCCGGATGGGACCATGCTTTCTTCGCCGCCGGTCGGCCACCTGGGGAGGAAATTCCACGCGAAGCCAGCAGCGAGACTTTCCTCCGGGGCTCTCGGCGGATGGAGCCAATCGGAAACCGGGATGCAGATGCCCGGCGACCAGGGTCGCCGACCGCAGCACCGGGTTGGACGGCCAAGCGTGCCCGTGAAAGATTCCCACGTTCCCGACGCGAACCCCGCCCACCGGGTGAAGCCGCACTTCTCGGGGGAGCCCCCGGGCGAGCCCGACATCGTGGTTCCCCGGCACCACATCAACGGTCAATCCGGCGGAGAGAAGGGTCGCGCAGAAGTCGAAGACCTCCCGTCGAAGCGGGGGCGTCATTCCCACGATCGGCTGCTTGAGGTCCCCCGCAAAGATCACTCGACGGGCGTGGGTCGACTTCGCAACGTTTAGGAGCTCGGCGGCCATTTCCTCCGGTCGCGCTCCTGGGGGACTGGGTTGACCCGGATGGAAACTTCCCAGCCCGAGATGGGCGTCGGCCACTACGAGCCATCCCCCGTCGGCAGGCTCTGCCGGCTTCACGTGGAGGACCGGATGCCCCCGGACGGGACGAAGGGTCATGGTCTCCATTCGTTGGTCGACCTTCCCCGGCTCCATGAGAGTTCCCGCCTCTTCGGCGACGGGAACACACCGGCCCGCTCGCCGGTGCCGATAGTCTCCATTTATATACAACCCTTAGCTGATTCCATCTGGGGGTAATGATGGAAGGCGCGCGCGACCGGTCGGTCACGGCCATCCAGTCCGTGCTGGAGAAGGCCGGATTCTTCGTCACCGACACGCACAGCGTTCGCCCGACGAGCTTCGACCTGATGGCACGACGCGATTCGACGCTCGTGATCCTCAAAATCCTCAAGAACATCGACGCGCTGGATTCCCCGGAAGCCGCGCGACTCCGGGAGCTCTCCAAGCTGTTCGGAGCCCAGGTCCTCGTAATCGGTCAATCCTCCGGGGCCACAGAGCTCGGACCCGGCGTGGTCTACTACCGGTACGGGATCCCGATCATCACGGAGGCCAGCCTCGAAGAATACCTCCTCGAGGGGGTCCCTCCATTCCTGTTCTCCAGTCCCGGCGGGATCTTCGTGCGGGTCGACGGAAACCGACTCCGTGCCCTGCGCGACGCCTCCCAGCTTTCGCTGGGAGCCCTCGCGTCCGTCGCCGGGGTCTCGCGACGCACGATTCAGCTCTACGAGGGCGGCGCCGGAGCCGAGGTCGACGTGGTCGAGCGCCTGGAACGGTTTCTCAAGGAACCTATCGCCGAAGCGATCGACCTGTTCTCGACGCTGGAAGGAACCGTTCCCCGGAAGCTTGTCACGGAGGGTTCGCCTACTTCCTCTTTCGCCGAGAAGGAGTCTTCCGAGAGCCGCGGGCCCGAGGTCAAGGGGCCACACCGGCCGGCCCGCACCGGAGACCCGCTTCGAGACGGCGTGTTCCGCCAGCTCGATGGGATGGGGTGGGAAGTCCACGTGACGATCCGGTGTCCGTTCGATGCCTTCACTCGGGGCACCCCCGGCGGTGAGCAGGAGTTCCTGCTCACCGGCGTCGGGACCCTCCGGAGCGCTCAGCACCGAGCCGAGGTATTGCTCGGACTCGCTCGGGTCGCGGAGGGGCACGCCGTCTTCGTGGTCGGCGAGGCCGCGAAACACACCACGATCGATGGGGTGCCCGTGGTGACCACCCAGGAGCTCCGTCGCACCCGCGCCCGGGACGAGTTCTTCGAGCTCGTCGAGGAACGGGAATCCTGGTGATCGCGGAGCGACTCCCGGGTCGCCCGACGGTCCTTCTCGTGGGTAGCGTTCGGGGCCTGGCCGACGAGGTCGGGCCGGTCCAGGAGCAGCTGGTGGCGTTCGACCCCGGCGTCGTGGCGGTGAGTCTCTCTCCCGAAGAGGCGGAGACCCTGGCGCAATATTTCGTCGGTACGCCGACCGAACCGGTGGTGCCCCTCAGCGCCTCGGAAGCGTCGCACGCCGTCGGGCTGGCCCGGATCGCGGAGGTTCAGGTGCCGGCGCCGGCGCTGCTCGGCGCCGTCGATTGGGCGACCCGCGCCGGCCGGCCCGTGGTCGGCGTGGATCCGCCGGAAGATACCTACGCCGAGATGTTCGCTGCCCACATCGGGTATTTCGAGCTGGTGCGCCGTACGCTGCGGGAGCGGCAGCTCGTCAAGCGTCCGCCCGACGTCGAGACGCCGGACGAATACGCCCTCGCGTGGGATCGCACGATGCAGCCCGGCGCGGGCTCGGAACGATTGGCCCAGGCGCGGGATGAGTTCGCGGCCGACCAGGTCCGCGGCCTGGGCCGAACGCACCCGAAGGTCGCGCTCGTGGTGGACCGGGAGCGGTTCGACTCATTCCGTCGCGCGTTCGCGTCCGGCGGCCCTTCAGCTTAGAGCCCGGCCGGCGGTCCGGCTCAGCGGTCGGACTCGAGAATCTTCTCGAGCTGGGCTCGCGCGGCGCGCTTGAACTCGTCGAGCGAGCCCTCGTTGATGAGCATCCCGTCGGCCAGGCTGAAGGCGTTCCCGATACCCCACTTGAGTTCGCGGCGGTCCCGGTCGTAGAACTCCTGGAGCGACATCCCGTCGTCCCCCCGGCTTCGCTTGATCATTCGGTCGTAGCGCGTCTCGGGCGAAGCAAATATTCCGAGTACGAAGAGGTCTCCAAAGTTATGCCGGAAGACGGTGACCTCATGGTCGGACCGGCAGCCGTCCACCAGCATCTTGGTCTCGGTGAGCTTCGGAATGGCGCGCTGAGCCCATACGCCGGGTCCGTGCTTCTCGCGCTCCTCGTTCGCGACGCGGCCCAGGTTCGCATTGTTGAGCGGAAGTCCGCGTCGGCGCGTTTCGTCGCGGACCAGGTCGCCCATCTTGAGCGTCGCCAGGCCAATGGACCGTGCGACGGCGATCAGCTCATCCTTGCCGGAGCCCGGCATCCCCACGGTGACGATGAGCTTCAAAGTTGGTCGTGTTCCCCGGGGGTTTCATTGGCATTGGGGGCCGGCGCCGGGCCGGGCGGCGGAGGAGGCGGCGGGACGGCGGCGTACTGGGCGGCCTCGGACTCGGTGGCCAGTTGGAGGCGGTCGGCCCGGCGCTGGTAGTTTTGGGCCTCGACCTGCGCGGCCCGGACCTGGTCGTTGAGCCGGTCGGCCTTCACCTTCAGTACCGCGCCCTGTTGCGTCTTCACTGCCGCCCGGTGCTCGATGCGTCGCGCGCGATGTTGGACGTCCACGATCTTCTGTTGGAGCTGGCGGATCCGATAATGGAGCCCGGTGATGTCCGACCCGACCGTGTGGTGGGTCTGCTGAGAAGTGGTCGTCTGGATCGTCCGCTCGTGTTGGGCCATTTCTTGCTGGTATTCCGGGATCCGTTGAAGCACTTGCTCGGCCTTTTCCCGGAGCAAGGTGGACTGGTGCCGGAGCTTTTCGATCTTGGTGTGCAATCGGGCCATGCGGGCCTGAATCTTCGCCGCGAGCCGCTCGTGTTTGGCCGCGAGCTCCCGGAGCTTCGTGATGTCGGCGTAACCCTCCCCTCCCAACCACCGAGAGGTCCCGGTCAAGTGGGCCGACGGAGTGGCGGAGGGTGCCGGAGGAGGCGTCTGATCTCCTCGCATGCTCCCCGTACGTTGTCACGGGGGACGCGGCATATATGCGTTCCCCAGTCGGAGGGGCGGGGTCCCTCACCCGACGGCGTTCAGTGGCCTGGGGCGAGGAGCCACACGGCTCGCGTGGAGACGCGCGATCAGGGTGTCGAGGGTCACTCGCTCCTGGGTCTTCGAGTCCCGGTCTCGGAGCGTAGCGGTCCGGGCATCCGGCGACGGCGCCGCAAGGCTCTCGTGGTCCAACGTAACACAGTACGGGACCCCGAGCTCGTCCATCCGGGCGTACCGGCGGCCGATAGAACCGCTCTCGTCGAACTCGGCGTCGATACCCGCCTTCTGAAGCTGGTCCAGCCATCGTCGAGCCTCGACCGCGTGGTCCTTTTTTATGAGCGGAAAGACGCCCGCGGTCGACGGGGCCAGGTACGGGGGGAGTTTCCAGACGGTGCGGTCCCCATCCGCGACGAGCCCCAGGTCGGCGAGCGCCCAGACGTTCCGGTCCACACCGAAGGTGACCTCCAGCACATGGGGTAGTACGCGCTCTCCGCCGAGCAGCGCGACCGAGAGGTCCTTCCCCGAGCCGGCGGAATGGCGGCTCAGGTCATAATCCCCGCGATAGTGGACGGCGCCCAGCTCTTTGTAGCCTCCCAGGCTCTCGAGCTTGACCTCAAAATCGAATTGGATCCGGTTGTAGAATGCCCGTTCAGTATCGGACTTCTCGAAGAGTCGGATCGCCTCGCTCGGGTATCGCAACACATCCCGGAAGAACCGGTAGAGATGAACGAGGAAGAAGACGTAGAACTCGGGAAGACCTTCGTCCACGAGGGAGCGTGCGCTACGGAGCTCGGGGGCCTCCTGCCCGGCCGCTCGCTGCGCGACTCGCAGGACGGGCAGCCCTTCGTTCGAGACCGACGAGAACGGCAGTGGGAAGGAGCTGGGGTTGAAGAAAATCTGGAGCTCCGCTTGGGTGAAGGCGCGCATACGGAACAGGACCTGCCGGGGGGCGATCTCGTTCCGATACGCCTTGCCGATGACGGCGATGCCCAGCGGGAGGGCGTGCCGGCCGACGTCCCACATTCGGGAGAAGGCCAGGTAACTGTTCTGCGCCGTCTCAGGTCTCAGGTACGCTCGTTCTCCGCCGGCCGCTCCAAAATCGAAGCCGAACATGAGGTTGAACGGCCGCGGGACCGACAACTCCGTCGAGCCACAGTTCGGACACCGGACCGGGAACTCCTTCAGCAGGGCGCCGATCTGGGTCGGTGTCAGTCCATCGACCCCTTCGGGGCGAAACTTCTCGAGGATCGTCTCGGCCCGGAAATGGGCTCCACACTTCGCGCAGGAAATCTCGGGGTCGGTGAAATTCTCCAGATGCCCGGAAGCGCGGACGACGGCCTCGGGGAGAATCTCGGCCGGGTCGATGCGATAGAAATCGTCCGAGAGGCCCACGAACCACGCGGCCCACGCCTCTTCGACCCGCCGCTTCAATCGAGCGCCCGCGGGGCCGTAGTCATAGAGACCTTGGGCTCCCCCGTAGATCTCGGCGCTGGGCCAGAGCACGCCCCGGCGCCGGAGGAGGGCGAAGAGTTCGTCGTACTTCATTGAACCACGGACCGTTCACTCGGCCCCGGTCGGGACGATAAGCTGTTCGGTGGCTCGGGTGACCAACTGATACGCCGGGTCCTCCGGAGGCAGCCGAAGCACGAGCGGGGACCCCGCCATCCCCGGCGCAACTCGGGCCCGGCCGGGCTCGTCCAGCCAGAGCCAAGGCTCCACGTACGCGGCACGCGCAAGATACTCGGGGTCCACGGGATGCCCAAGTAGCCGACCCGACAAGTACGCGAACTCCGTCTCACGAAAGACGGAGGGAGCGTTGAGCATCGCGTTATCGGACCCAATCAGGAGTCGGACCCCGGCCTCCGCAAAGAGCGAGAGATCCGGGCTGCGCTGGAACAGCGCGTTCGAGCGGACGCAGACTGCGACCGGTATCCGCGCCTGGGCGACCGTCTCGAGGTCGTCCTGGGTGGCCTTCGTCAGGTGCACCAGCAAGTCGGGCCGGGGCCGCAGGTAGGTGTCGGGCTTCTCTCGCACCTCCTCGCTAGCGTGCAGGGCGAACCATTTGCCGGCGCGGTGCGCTCGTTCGGCGAGAACAGCCCGGGTATCGGCGTCTTCTTCGCGGGCGGAGCTGATGCCCACGCCATCGGTCACTCGGAGAAGCCGCGTGAGCTCGCCGATCTCCACGGGTCGCCGGATCGGGCGGCCCAAGATGCGAACCTCGATCGGAAGTCCGTTGGCCGCACGCCGAAGGAGTTCCGCCCCGGGGACACCCTCCTCGCGGAAATCGACCACGGCGCCCACGCCCTCCTGAACCATCCGTTCGAGTGCCGAGCGCATCGCCCTTTCCTTCTCCTCCGGTGAAAGCATGGCCAAGAGTCGAAACTTGAGGCCCTGGGGGCCCACGATCTCCGACACCGGGGCGAGGGGAGGCTCCCGAGCCGCGGCCGCGTCCCCAAGATGGGTATGCGAGTTCGCGGGACGCGGTGTCACGATGCCCCGGATGCGCCGTTCCGTGCCGCGCCGGGAGTCCGTGCCGGGAGTCCCGACCTCGACAACTTTCCCTTTCCGAAACCGTACATAGGCGGGCCGGGCGCCATCGACGTCCACGACGGCCCCCTCTACGATCATCGGCGGTTCCGGCCGGCCTCTACGACCCACATTACTAAATCTTCCGGCCACTGGGCGGGTCGGAGCATCATGGCGAGTCGCCGACGCTCGAAGGCGATTACGGTCTCCGCTCGGGCGACTCGGAGGGACCTGGACCTGGTGGTGGTCGGTCACACGAATCTCGACCACTTCTTCCACGTCGAGCGGCTCCCCACCATTGACCGCACGGTCCCGCTGCGTAATCGTGAAGTGCGATTGGGCGGTACCGCGGCCAATATTGCTCGGGCCGCCGCGAAGTTGGGGGTACGGACCGCCCTGGTTTCGCAAGTTGGGCCGGACTTTCCGGCCCATTTCCGGAGGCAGCTGATACGCGAGGGGCTAGACCTGACGGGCTTCCAGCGCGTGCCCGGGGCTCGTTCGCCGGCGGCATTCATCGTCGAATCCGCGGGCGGGGAACAGGTGACGCTGATCGACCAGGGACCTATGGAGGGGGACCGCGGCACCGCGGTCCCGCGAGGATTGTTGTCACGGGCGGGGTGGTTGCATCTCACGACCGGCAACCCCCAGTACCAGCTACGTACCCTTGAGGCGGGGCGACGCCTGGGCATGCGCGCGGCGGCGGATCCGGCCCAAGAGATCTTCTACCGATGGGACTCTCCGTCGCTCCGGCGTTTGCTGTCGGGATCTGAATTGTTCTTTGCGAACCGCAGCGAGCTAGCCCATGCGCTGGAGCTGTTACGGTTGAGAAGGATGGCCGAGTTGCTGGAGATCGTCCCGCTCGTGGTCGAGACCCGCGGCCCCCGGGGGTCCACCGCTTGGACCCGCGCCGGGCCCGTTCGGGTCTCCGCGGTCGGTTCCCGCCGGGTACAGCAGGTGACGGGAGCCGGAGATGGATTCCGGGGCGGTTTCTACGCCGGCTGGTTCCGGGGCGATCCGCTCGAGGACTGCCTCCGCTACGGAGCCTGGGCTGCCGCGCGTTGGCTGGAGAGCGGTGACCCTTCGGGGCTGCATCCGCTCGGACCGCGGCCTCCATCTCTGCCTGTTCTATCGGCGAGGTAGTGGCGGGTCGCGGCGAACATGGAGATGCGGCCGTTCGGGAAGCTGATCCCCGTCGACGTGGCCGTACGCCGGGTCCTCGCCGCAGCCCGTCCCGTTGCGGTTCAGGAGGAGGTGCCCCTCACCGAGTCTCTCGGACGGGCCAGCGCGGAGACGTATCGCGCGTCGGTCTCAGTCCCGAGATTTGCCCGAGCGACATGGGACGGCTACGCATTCCGCTCAGCATCGAGCGTGGGCGCGACGACGCATCAGCCTGCACGGTTCCGGGTCGTCGGGGAGGTGTTCGCCGACCGCGGGTTCGCTCGCCGTCTCCGCACGGATGAGGCCGTCGCGATCGCAGCCGGGGGCCGGCTTCCGCCCGGAGCCGATACGATGGTGATCTTCGAAGAGGTGGAGAAGAGCGGACAGGAAGTTTCGGTCCCCCGGTTCGTGCGCGTCGGTGAGCGCATCGCCGCGAGGGGAGCCGATTTCCGGCGCGGCCAGGTGCTGGTCCGGCGTGGGGATGCGCTCGATCCGGCCACGGTAGGCGCTCTCGGGGCGGCCGGCCGGACGCACGTCCGAGTCTTCGCGCGCCCGGTAGTTTCCCTCTTGCCCAACGGGAATGAGCTGGTGGTTCCGGGGAAACCGCTTCGGGGCGACCAGATCTACGAAACGAACAATCTGACCCTGGGCGCGATCATCCACGCGAACGGAGGGATTTCGCTTCCGCACCCGCCGTTGCCGGATGACCCAGACCAAATCGAGGTTGCCGTCCGGGAGGCGCTAGCTCGGAGCGACCTCGTGCTTTTGACCGGAGGAAGTTCGGTCGGGGAACATGACTACGCGCCCGAGGTCCTTCCCCGAGTGGGACGCGTCTTGTTCCACGGAATCGCAGTGCGCCCGGGCAAGCCCACGATCGCGGCCGAGAGCCGGGGTCGTCTCGTCATCGGCATGCCGGGCCACCCCACCTCGAGTCTATCGAACAGTTTCTGGCTCCTTTCGCCGCTCCTGCGTCGACTGGGGCACCTCGTGGGGCCAGGATGGACGGAGGGAACTTGCCGACTCGCGCGCGCGGGAGATCATCCCTCCCGTGACCTTTCCGTCGTGCTCCCGCTGAGTGTGGCGGACGGATGGGGGTACCCCGTCTATCACGGTTCCCATGCGGTCACCGGGCTCCGCGGCGTCAACGCCTTCGCGATGATTCCGCCGGGCTCGAGGACTCCCCGACGGGGACAACGAGTGGCCGTGCACCTGCTCCCGGAGCCGATCGGAACCGTCCCCGGTTCCATCCACCGGGGCTGATCCCCGCAAGGCTTTACGCGCGCCCCCGATGACGTGGGACGTGCGTCGCGATCAGCTGCGTATCGCCCTCATGTCGATCGAGGGGACGAACAATGACGAGGAGCTCCTCGCGGCCCTCCGCGCGCTCGGAGCGCCCGCCGAGATCGTGCAACTCAAGCAGTTCGAAGGACGGGACGTAGAGCGGGCCCAACGTCGGGACCTCTTCGACTTCCATGCGCTCTTCTTCCCGGGAGGCTTTTCGGCCGGCGATTATGTTCGTGCCGGCGCCATTTTTGCGGCGCGGGTCCGGGCGACGATGGGACCGGCGCTCGAAGAATTCGTTCGGTCAGGGCACCTCGTCGGTGGTGTGTGCAACGGATTCCAGGTCCTGACGGAACTCGGCCTCTTGCCGGGCCGACCGGACGGCCGGTTAGGCAAGCCTCAGGCCGCGTTGATGACCAACGACTCGGGGCACCACGAATGCCGACCGACCTTCCTTCGCTGGGAGGGAGGGCGGTTTGCGCCGCTCCAGTCGCTCCCGCCCGGCGAGCGGTACATGATCCCGTCGTCCCACGGAGAGGGCAAGCTGGTGCTCTCGGGGGAACCGGGCTCGCGCCTCGAGGACCTCGAACGGAACGGTCAGGTCCTCTTCCGCTACGTCCGACCGGACGGCGGGCCGGCCGAGTACCCGTGGAACCCGAACGGTTCCATCGGAGACATCGCGGCGATCACGAACCCCATGGGGAACATCTTCGGGATCATGCCCCACCCCGAGCGTTCTTTCTACCGGATCCAGCACCCCGACTGGACACGGACGGGTCTGGCGGAGGGACCCGGCGATGGCCACCTGTTCCTCGAGTCGATCGTGCGGTACGCCGAGGGCCGCGACTGAGCCGCCATATCGAGAGCGTCTCGTCGCCCCATCGTTCCTCCGCCACGGTCCGGCAAACGCCGCCTCCCCGTCGCCAGCGCGTGCAGATCCTGGCGAGGTGGCGACCCGACTGAAGCGACGAGACGAGTACGTAGGCGCGTCCGGCAGCCGACAGGTGCTGGGGGAGCGTGGCGAGGAGCCGGGCGATGACCCGACATCCGTCGGGACCCCCATCGAGCGCGAGATTCTCCCACATGTTCGGGTCGCGTTCGCGACGGGTCGTCGGCAGATACGGTGGGTTCGAGAAGACCAGGTCGAACCGGCGAAGTCCCGCTGCCAGGTCGGTGCGGACCGCCTCCACGGGAAGTCCTTCCGCTCGAGCGCGCTGAAAAACAGCGCGCAGCGCGGCGGGGTTCAGGTCGGTGGCGACGACGCTCCGGGCTCCGCGTCGTGCCGCAGCGAGGCTCGCCAGTCCTCGACCGCATCCCACCTCGAGAACCGTATCGCCTCGCCGGGGTCGAACGAACCGGACCAGCAGCCGAGTATCCTCTCGGACCGGATACACCCCGACGGCCCGCCGTGCACGACTTCCGGACCGTCGTGACGTTCCGCTCACCGTCGCGCCCCGAATACCCTATAGCATTCTCCGGCTTATCGGAGACGTGTACAGGGGAGAGCAGTGGCTATGGCGTCGCATCTAGCTTCGGTAAAGATCGGAATCACGGGGCTCCCGGGTTCCGGCAAGACCGAGACCCTCCTGCGAATCATCGACCTCCTCGAGGAGGAAGGGATCAAGGTCGGTGGAATGATCACCGAACCGATCGTCGAGAAGCAGCGGCGCAGCGGCTTCCAGATTGTCGATTGGCTGACCAAGGAGAGCATGGTCTTCGCCCACGAGGGCATGAAGTCCCGCGTCCGTTCCGGCCGATACGGGGTGAACCTGGCGGCCCTCGAGGACCTAGGGATCCGCGCGCTCGCGGACGCCCGTCAGAACGCCGACGTGGTCGTGATCGACGAGGTCGGCAAGATGGAGGTCGAAAGCGAGGCGTTCACGAAGGCCGTCGTCGACACGCTGGACCAGGATAAGTCGATCATCATGACGCTCCACAAGAAGTCGCGGAACCCGCTCCTGCAGGACATCCGCCGGAGGGATGAACTACGGCTCCTCGAGGTGACGCCGGTGAACAAGAACCTCCTGGCGTTCAAAATCGTGAAGCTCCTGACGGAGCGCACCCACTGACCGAGCCGCTCGCCCTCGGCCGAGAGGGCGGAACGCGGCTCTGGCTGCCGCCCTCTCCGACGGCGCGCGGACCCGCGCGACGCCGCGCGGTGTTCTACAACGCGGCGATGCAGTTCGACCGGGACCTCAACGTGGCCGTCGTCCGCGCCGTGTTTCCCAACGGCCCGGGGAACCGGCGCGGGTGGGATATGTTGGCCGCAACGGGAGTACGCGGTCTTCGTTTGATGGAGGAGACCGACGCCTTCGCGCGGTACGACTTCACCGAAGAAAATCCCGCGGCGTTCGAGGTGCTCGAACGGAACCTACACGAGTCCGGCATTAGCGGCCTCCAGACCCATCTCTGCGACGCAAGGAAACCCGCCGGGAACCGGGAGTTCGATTACGTGGACCTCGATCCGTTCGGCACGCCCGTGCCTTTCGTCGATGCGGCACTCCGCGCGCTCGCCCCGGGGGGAGTGATCGCCGTCACGGCCACCGATATGCCGGTGTTAACGGGCGTGGCCCGGGGAGTCAGCGAAGAAAGATACGGGGGCCGCCCGGTCCGCGGCGCGCAGGGTCCGGAAGGAGGCCTGCGAATCTTGATCGCGTACCTGGT
>JASHPV010000059.1 GCA_030037875.1 Thermoplasmata archaeon | reverse complement strand
TCGAAGTAGGTGGTGACGTGGTACTGGAGCAGCTCCCACAGGTCCTCGACGACCAGCTGCGGAGCGCCCATGTCCCGGTTCTCGCGGAGCCGCTGGTTGATCCGGAGCACGTCGACGAGCTTGTGCGTGAGGTCGTCCTCGCTCCGTTCCCCGCTCTCGAGCGTGATGGAGGGCCGGACCTGCACGGGGGGTACCGGCAGGACGGTGAGGACCATCCATTCGGGCCGGCCGGCTTTCGGGTTGAGCCCGAGGGCCCGCACGTCGTCGTCGGGGATCCGCTCGAGACGGGCCCGCACCTCCTTCGGGGTGATCTTGTGACCGTTCTCGCGGAACGTGGTGGGCTTGTCGAGCACGATGCGCTGCTGGACCTCGTGGCAGTGGGGGCAGGTCCGCTCCTCCTTGCCCTCCCGCGGCGACGGAGCGGAGGAGGGGCCTTCGTCCCCCTCGATCGCGACCTCGGCCCGGCCACCGGTCGGCGCGTCGGGCAAGAGGCGTCCGCAGGCGCGGCAGGTCAGCTGGAGGAGGCGCTTGATCTCCTTCGCGTAGCCGACGTGGATGACCGGCATGGCGAGCTCGATGATGCCGAAGTGGCCCGGGCACTCGTTGACGCGGCCCCCGCAGGTCCGGCACCGAAGGTTGGGCTCGATGACCCCCAGATGGAGGTCCATGAGACCCATCTCGATCGGGTAGCCGTCGTCATCGTAGGTGTCGGCCGTGATCACCTTGACGGCGTTCATGCGACGGATCTCGTCCGGCGACAGGAAGGCGAACTGGAGGCTCTTGATCCGCTTGGACAATCCTTGCGCCATCGAGGAACCTCCTACCGCATGTCCTCCAGCTGGAGGCGCATGATCACGCCAAGGCTGATCAGCTCCTCCAGGAGCAGCTTGAACGAGTAGCTCATCTCGACGGGGTAAATCGACGAGGTGTTGCCGCAGCTCGGGCACCGGAGCGACCCCGTGCGGGCATCGGGGATCGCGATGTGGCCGCACTCGGAGTTGCCGCAGACGTACTGGATCGTTCCGTCGGACTCGTCGAGCAGACGGTCCTTGATGACCATCGCCACGCCGTGGCCGATCAGACAGTCCCGTTCCATCTCACCGAACCGGAGACCGCCCTGCCGGGACCGGCCCTCGGTCGGTTGCCGCGTGAGGATCTGCACCGGGCCGCGGGACCGCATGTGCATCTTCCCGGCGACCATGTGGTGGAGCTTCTGGTAGTAGATCACGCCGACGAACACCTCGCCGTCGAGCCGGCGACCGGTGACCCCGTCGTAGAAGGTCTCCCGCCCGGAGGGATGGAAGCCGAGCGACTTGAGCGACTCGCGGAGCGCTTCCTCTCGTTCTCCCGAGAACGGGGTGCCGTCGATGACCCGACCCTCGAGCGACCCGACCTTGCCACCGAGCATCTCGAGCACGTGCGCCACGGTCATGCGCGACGGGATCGCGTGCGGGTTGACGATGAGGTCCGGCGTGACGCCGTCCCGGGTGTAGGGCATGTTCTCTTGGGGCACGATGAGGCCGACCACGCCCTTCTGGCCGTGTCGGGAGGCGAACTTGTCGCCGAGCTCCGGTACCCGCTGGTTGCGGACCTTGACCTTGACCAGCTTCGAGATGTTCTCTCCCTCCGTCAGGATCACGCTGTCGACCCAACCGGATTCGCCCGCGCGAACGGTGACGGACGTCTCACGCCGCTTCTGCGGCGTCAGGAGGTCGGTCTTCTCCTCCAGGAAACGGGGCGGGGAGGTCTTGCCGACCAGCACGTCGCTCTCGGTGACCTCGAGTTCGGGGAAGATCAGCCCGTCCTCCCCCAGGTTCCGGTACGCCGTGTCGACGCGGGCGCCCGCGACGTCGGGTCGCGGGATCTCGAAGCGGTCCTCCTGGCCGCCCGGATATTTGCGCTCCTCGCCGCGGTAGGTTCGGAAGAACGAGGAACGTCCCAGACCGCGGTCGATGGCGGCCTGCGAAAAGACGAGCGCGTCCTGCATGTTGTACCCCTCGTGGGTCAGCACGGCCACGACGAAGTTCTGGCCGGCGGGACGCTCGGTGAACTGGACGTACCGCATCGTCTGGGTTCGCAACAGGGGCGCCTCGGGGTAATGGAGGAGGTGCCCGCGCGTGTCGGGCCGGCGCCGGTAGTTGACCGACTCGACGCCGAGGGCCTGCTTGGCCATCCCGGAACCCATCGTGTTCCGCGGGGTGGAGTTGTGCTCGGCGTACGGGATCAGACCCGTGCAGACACCGAGGATCAGGTTCGGGTCGATCTCGAGGTGGGTGTGGTCCTTCCGGAGCAGCGACGGTGTGGGGAAGACGTGGTGGCAGCGGCCGCACTCGACATCGGCGACGTCCTTCTTCTCGCCGGCCGAGACCCATCGGATATCGCTCCGCGAGAGCGCCCGCTGGCAGTTGGGGCAGCGCTCGGGCATCTGGAAGGCGTCCACGCCGATCAGCGTGTCCTCCTCCTCTTCGGCGTCCATCCACTCGACCTTGCCCTGGCGGACCAGGTCGGTGTAGGAGAGGGTGCCGCGGGCCAGCTCGTCGAGGTCCGACCGCGTGACGCGCGTCGTCGCGTCCTTGACGCTGATGAGGGGGCGACGGAGCCGACCCGAGTCGCAGTGAACGATCACCTCGTTCATGCGGGAGTCGCTGCGGACATTGATCTCGTAGATCTTGTCGCCCAACGTGGGAGAAAGGGTCCCGGACCGCCGGCGCTCCCGGATCTCTTGGACGAGCTCGGTCGGGTTGGAATGGAGACCGACCAGGTTCCCGTTCACGTAGACCCGCGCGGCGCGCTTCCCCTTCGGCGCGGAAGCCTCCTGGAACACCTCGGGACCGATCTCGCGGGTGTTCAGGTCTCGGAGGATGAGGGCGACCTCGTCCTCGTCGGCGCCCTCCGAGACGTCGACGCAGAGCGCGTAGTTCTTGACGAGTCCGCAGTTCTGCCCTTCGGGCGTTTCGTTGGGGCAGAGCCGACCCCACTGGGTCGGGTGCAGGTCGCGTGCCTCGAAGTGAGGCTGGCTCCGGGTGAGCGGGCTCGTGACCCGCCGGAGGTGGGAGATCGTCGACATGTGGCTGGTCCGGTCGAGGAGCTGGCTCACGCCGGCGCGCCCGCCGACCCAGTTGCCGGTGGCGAGCGCGTGGACAAGCCGCTGGGTGAGAAGGTCCGGCCGTATCGCCGACGCGATCCGGAGGTCCTTCTTCCGGGCGAAGGAGCGCTCGAGCTGGTACTTGAGGTCCTTCAGGAGCATGGTGAACGCGACGCGGAACAGGTCCTCCATGAGGTCGCCGGCGAGCTTGAGCCGCTTGTTCGCGTAGTGGTCCTTGTCGTCCTCGCCGCGCTGGCCCAGGTTGAGCTCGAGGACGGTACGCGCCATCCGGCCCAGATAGAGGGCCTTCTTGAGCCGGTCCTGCTTCGAATCGCCGAGGTGGGGGAGGAGCGAGCGGTCCAGGATGCCGTCGACCTTCCGCTGGCGGTACTCCTTCGCCTGGCCCGTGGCGAACTTCTTCTCGAGATAGAGGAGCGCGTCCTCGGTGGTCAGGATCCCTTCGGGCGGGTAGAGCTTCTTCGAGATGCATTCCTCGAGGTTGACGTTGAGCAGGTGCTTCATCGTCTGGACGAACGGCTCGTCCAGCGGGAGGAGCTCGCCCAGGACCGCCTGGTAGATCTCCTCGTCATTCTTCATCCCGAGGGCTTTCATCAGTATGGCGAGCGGAATCTGGCCGGAAGCGCTGGGAACCGAGACGTGGAGGACGCCGTCCTTCTTCTTCTCGACGACCGTGAGCGACCGGTAGCCGCCGCGCTGGCTGAACACCTTAGCGCTCTCGATCGGCGTGCCGTACCGCTCGTTGAACTCCGCGAAGATCCGGTTGGGCGCGAGGTCCTCGAGGCTCATGATCACGCGCTCGGTCCCGCCGATGATGAAGTAGCCGCCGGGGTCGGCGGGGTCCTCGCCATACTCGACGAGCTTCGCGCGGTACTCCTCGGGCGACAGAGGGAACCCGGAGTCGCGTTCGATGTTGCCCTGGTGCAGGTTGCAGGGCCGGCTCTTGACCATGATCGGCAGGTCGCCGATGTGGACGTCCTCGGGGGCGCGCTCTACGCCGTTCTCGACGACGGTGACGCGGAGGTAGATCGGGGCTTGGTAGGTGAGGTTCCGGAGCCGGGCCTCCATCGGCGTGAGCGTGGGCTTGGACCCGACGGGTTCCTTGACGAACGGCTGGCCGACGAACACCGTCGGCTCGGAGGTGGCGTCGAGCTGGGACCGGGCGTCGCGACGGCGGCCGACCCGGACGTAGATCGAGCTCTTCGTCTTCTGGACGTCGAGCCGGATCACTCCGCGGTCGGTGGAGTCCTCGCTGACCCGGGCCTCATCGACGATCCGCTGCATCCGGGAATTGGGGTTGTCCGGTGTCGGCAGGAAGTCGTTGAAACTCGCCAGGTGGTGGTTGACCGTCGACCGCTCTCGAAAGAAGGCATCCACGATTTCTCGCATGACAGTGAACCTCTAGTCCCCCAGATTGGCGATGATGACGCGATACGTGACCGCCTCGCCGGCCGTGGGGGACGGACGACGTATGCGGACCAAACGTCCGGCGAGCGGCTCGGCCGCTTCCTTGGCCGCCCGGACGTCGGGATTGGTGAGGAGACCCGGGTCGGTCGCGAGGATCTTCGGGAGTCGCTCGATCGGCGTGGCGAGTTCGTCCAGCACCGTCCGGCCCTCCTCCTCGGTGAGCAACTCGTGCGGGGGGATCAGGTGGTGGGTCTGGAACTCCCGCCGGGAGGGAGCCTTCTGGCTCTTGGCGGATTTCCGGGGACGGGCTCGCGTGGGACTCATGGGGACTCCAGCGGAGCGGAACGGGCCCGGGGGGACTTCCGGAGCGCGACGGCGGTTGCGGCGCTGCTCGTTCGAACCCCCGACCGCCTGGTTAAAAGCCAGATGCTCTGTGTCGGGCCGGCGGGCGTACCCGCTGACCTACCGAACTGAGCTACGGGCCCGCGATCGCTCCGACCGTTCACGACCCGGGGGTCGTATTTCAGGTTTCGCCGACGACAATTCACTGGAGGCTCTCCAAGTTCGAGATGATCGACCAGATCGCGGTGCGCCCGTGGGTCGGAAGGTTGGAATCGTTCGCTAGATCGTCGAGGACGTACACGGCGCTCGCGACCCGTACGTCGAGCGCGACGGCGGCCTTGAGGAGTTCATCGCGCGCCGATTGGGCTCCGCGGCGGATGTTGCGCGGGACGGAGCCATCCTCGCTCAGAGCGGCGAGGGACTGCGCGATCCGCTCCAGTTGAACGGTCTTCCCCGACGTGGCCGCCGGCTCGGTATCGGCCGGCGGTACAGCGCGGCTGTCAGTGGCCGTCAAAGATGCAATCGAAGCCCGTGTCGCCTACGCGCGACGGGCCTCGCCTCCTTCTTTGTAGGCCGTGACCACGAGCAGTGTCTTGGTTTCGCGAATTCCCTTGACCACCGGGAGTCGGTGCAGGACGAACTCCTTGAGCTCTTCGTAGTGCGGGAAGGTGACCTTGACCATGATGTCGGTGTCGCCGGTGACGAGGAACACGTCCTCGGCCTCGGTGAAACGAGCGACCTCGGCCGCGACGCTGTCGGCTTCGGCGGTCTCAACCTTGAGAGCGATGAGCGCGGTGACGTGCTCGTCCCCCCAGACCTTCGTGAAGGCGCTCTCGACGGCTCCGCTGACCGGCCCCTTGCTCTTGGTTCCCCCTTGTTTCTCCATCGATACCTTCGCCCCCTGTCCCGTCCTTCCGTTGGCAGTTACGCGTCCGGCGCTCGCAGCGGCGGATGGCCCCGTGACCGGCAAGACCCTCGTCAGGTCACCGGGGCCGACTCGAACTCCTCTTGGAGATCGTCGACCACCTGTTCGATCACAGTACCGGCGGCGGGTGCATGGTACTCACGCACTCCCCCCGCTTCACTCGAAACGCGCGCGACGAGCTCCCTCCGGCTTCGAAGAAACTCGACACTGCAAATCAGCTCCTCCACCCCGACCCCCAGACCCGGCGGTCGGAAAAACGACCTCTATAAATGCCTTTTGATGACGATTTTGGCGGCCGCGACCCTCGACATTCCGGGCGGCGACGCGCCGTGTTTGCGCCGTCGCACCTAATAAGCGGGAATCGGCTCGAACGGCCGAGCGATTCTGATGGGAAGCGGCGACCGGACGCTCCGGGTCGAGATCCGAGTTGAACTGAAGCCCGGGGTCATGGACCCCGAGGCCGAAACGGTCGAAAAGTCCCTGGCGTTGCTCGGGATTTCGCCGGTTTCCCGCGTGACCACCGCGCGGGTGTACGTGCTGGAGTTCACAAACATGGAACGGGCCCGTGCCGACGCCTTGGCCCGCGAGGCGGTCGATCGGCTCCTCGCCAACCCCGTCATCCATCGCGTAACCGTGACTCCCCTGCTGGACTGAGGAACGGTATGCCGCGCCCCGTCCCCGCGCTGGACTCCCCGTGGGCCCCCGGCGTATCGACGGTCCCGTTTCGGAAAGAAACCCCGGCCGCGCTCCGCCGCACCTCGGATCGCCTCCAGTTAGGTTTTGACCCGCTCGAGTTGGGAAGAATCCAGCAGTACTACCGCCGGGTTGGCCGCGACCCCACCGACTTGGAGCTCGCGGCCTTGGCCCAGAGTTGGAGCGAGCATTGCAGCTACAAGAGTTCCCGACCGTATCTCAAAGCCGCCTTCGGGAAGCTGCACCCGGCCCGGCGGGTGCTCGGTACCGGCGACGCGGGGGTGATGGCGTTCGAGGACGGCTTTGCCTACGCCCTGCGAATCGAATCCCATAACCATCCGTCCGCGGTCGAGCCCTACGGGGGAGCCGCGACGGGAATCGGAGGCATTCTGCGCGATGTTCTCGCGGTCGGGGCGAAGCCAATCGCCTTGGCCGACCCGTTGTTCTTCGGCCCGCTGGATCTGCCCCGACAGGACCTGCCGGCCGGGGTGAAGAGCCCCCGGTATCTTTTCGACGGGGTCGTGGCCGGGATCCGGGATTACGGTAACCGCGTCGGCGTTCCCACGATCGCCGGCGGGGTCTACTTCGATCCTCGGTACATCGTCAATCCGCTCGTCAACGTGGCGTGCGTGGGCTTCCTTCCCAAGGCCCGGTTACTGCCGAACCGTGCGAGGGCCGTCGGCGACCGACTCGTTCTCGTCGGGGGCCTCACGGGCCGGGACGGCATCGGGGGCGTCTCGTTCGCGTCCCGGGAATTGACCGAGCGGAGCGAGACCGAGTCCCGCGGCGCGGTCCAGCTCGGTAACCCCATCATGAAAGAGCCCCTCATCCACGCGTGTATCGAAGCCTTCGACCGCAAGCTGGTGCGGGGCCTCAAGGACCTCGGGGGAGGGGGGCTCAGCTGCGCCTCGGGCGAGCTCGTGCATGCCGGTGGCTTCGGTTCCGAGATCGAGCTCGACCGCGTGCCGCTGCGGGAGAGCGGTCTCCTTCCATGGGAGATCTGGGTCTCCGAATCGCAGGAGCGGATGCTGCTCGATGTGCGACCGAACGACCTTCCGGCGCTCCTGGCGATCTTCCGCCGCTGGGACGTTCCGGCCTCCGACATCGGCCGGGTAACGAAGGGCCCGAACGAACGGATCCACTTCCAGGGCAAGCCGGCCGGCGAGCTCGACGTCGGTTTCCGGGTATCTCCGCCGCCTCGCCATCGACGGACCCGCGCCCCGCGAGCGCCACCGCGCAAGCCGACCGCACGCGTTCCGGACCGCGACCTCGCCCGGCTCGTTCGCGATCAAATCCTCGCTCCAGATTCCGTCTCTCGGGAGCCGGTGATCCGGGTCTACGATCACGAAGTCTTCGGGCACACGATTCTCAAGCCCCTCCAGGGCCAGGTGACGTCCCCGTCGCACGGCGACGCGGCGGTGCTTCGGCCGCGGACAGAGAGCTGGAAGGGGCTCGCGCTGGCCGTGGCGGCCCAGCCATGGGCCTGTGTTGAGGACCCCCGCGGCGGCGCCCATTGGGTCGTGGAAGAGGCCGCGCGGAACCTGTACGCCGTGGGAGCTCGGCCCGACGCGTTCACGAACTGTCTCAACTTTGGTAATCCGGAGGACCCGCGGGTCCTCGGCGAGTTCGCGGCGGTCGTCCGGGGCCTGGCCGAGGGAGCCCGGGCCCTGGACTTCGTCGTTCCTTCCGGCAACGTGAGCTTCTACAATGGGGGGCTTCAAGCGGCCATCCCGCCGACACCGGTCCTGCTCGCGACCGGCATTGTTCCAGACGTGCGCCGTTGTACCTCCGTCGACCTCAAGGAAGCCGGGAACCCGATCTTTCTCGTGGGCACGAGCCGGCCCGAGCTCGGGGGCTCTCTGTGGGCCCGGCGCCATGGAGTCCGAGGGCAACCGATCCCTCCGACCCAAACGGCCCGTCTCCGTCGGACCGGCGAGGCGCTGCTCTCGGCCGGCGCGGCGGGCGCTCTGCGGGCC
>JASHPV010000058.1 GCA_030037875.1 Thermoplasmata archaeon | reverse complement strand
CCGAGTCGGTGAGCCGTGGCGACCGCCATCAAGCCGGCCACGCCGGCGCCGAGGATCAGCACTTTCGCGGGCCGTATCGTCCCGGCCGCGGTGGTGAGCATGGGCAGGAACCGTGGCGAGAGCTCGGCGCCGATCAGGGCCGCCTTGTAGCCGGCGGCGGTCGCTTGGGAGGACAGGGCATCCATGCTCTGGGCGCGCGTGATCCGGGGGATGAGCTCGAGCGCGAAGGCGGTGAGCTTCTGGTCCCGCATCGCGGCCACCGAGTCGAGGTTGCGCGAGGCGTTCATGAGGGCGATCACGACGGTCCCCTCGCGCATCTGACCCGACTCGTCTTTGGTGGGGGGTTGGACCTTCAGCACGATATCGGCGCTCGCGTACAGCTCCTTCGCACTGCCCACAATTTGGGCACCGACCGCGGTGTACTCCGCGTCGGTCACTCCGGCCTCTTCCCCGGCCTCGGTCTCGACGCAGACCCGTTGGCCGGCCTTGACCAGCCGTCCCACGACCTCCGGGACGAGCGCCACGCGCTTCTCCCCCGCCGCAACCTCCTTGGGGGCGACCACGCAGACTGTCATTTCAGAACCGAGGCTGCGTGAGACGGGGGGTTATAGGAGTTGCCCGTTCGGGGGAATTGACTTTCACACCGGAAGGGCGGCGAGGACCTGAAGGTCCTCGCGGACAGCCTTCACGCTGGCGTCGAAGGCGGCGCGCTCCGTCGGCGTCAAATCGACCTCGAGAATCTTCTCGACCCCTGCGCGTCCCACCAGTGCCGGGACGCCGAAGCAGAGGTCCGTCAGTCCGTACTCCCCTTGGAGGTGGGCCGTGACGGGCAGCACCCGCTTTTCGTCGCGCCCGACAGCCCGCGCGAGCTCGGCCTGGGAGGCGGAGGGAGCGTAGAACGCGCTACCGGTCTTGAGCAAGTTGACGATCTCGCCACCGCCCTGCTGCGTCCGCTTGACGATCGCGGCGAGCTTGTCGGCCGAGAGGAGACGGGTCAACGGAACTCCGGAAACGCTCGAGAGCGAGAGAACCGGGACCATCGTGTCCCCATGGGTGCCGAGAACGAAGCTGGTCACGTCGCGCGGCGCGACGCCGAGCTCCATCGCGACAAAGGTCCGGAACCGGGCCGTGTCGAGCGTGCCGGACTCACCGAACACGCGGGCGGGGGGCAGTCCCGACACTCTCCGGAACCAGTAGGTCATGACGTCGACGGGATTGGTCACGACGAGGACGACCGAATTCGGGGCGAAGCTCTTCACGGCCACGGCATGGCCGCGCAGGATGTCGGCATTCTTCGTCAGTAGGTCGGACCGGCTCATCCCCGGCTTCCGGGCGAGGCCGGCGGTCTCGATGACCAGGTCCGAGCCCCGGATCGCCTCGAGCGACAGGCTACCGGTCACCTTGGTCGAGAATCCGATGATCGGGGCGGACTCCTGGATGTCCAGGGCCTTGCCCTGGGGAAGTCCATCGATGATGTCGAGGAGGACCACCTCTTTCGCCAGGTCCATCTCGGCCAGACGCTGCGCGAGGCTCCCGCCGACGTTACCCGCTCCCAGGACCGTGATCTTCTCCAACGCCGCCATATGAACTCCTCAGAAACGGACCGGTGAGCCGAGCGGTGGATTAAACGCCAGCGCCGCCCGGCCGTCCGCGCGTAAGACGTCCTTGCGTCGCCCCGAAGGACCGGGCGAAAGCTTGATTCCTCACGACCGGAGTGTGCACCCGGGCGGTTGCGGTGGACGTCGATACGGTGCTGGCCAACGTCCAGGAGCGGGACAAGTGGCGGCGACGTCTCGAGGTCCTTCAAGCGGCGTTGGCGGACGTCCGGGACCGGCAGGTCCGCGTAGCGGCGCGTCTGCGTCGATTGAAGCACGAACTGGCCCAGGCTCAGGAGCTCTCCGAAGCCGTGTCCAGCGCGGCCCGTCGGGAAACCCCGCCGAGCCAGAGGATCCATGCCCAGACGCGGCCGAACTTCCCTGCTCGATAAGCTCGAGGCGGTCGGCCGCGCCCACGCGGAGGCCGAACTCGAGTTCGAACGGCTCCGCCGGGAGGAGCAGTACCTCTCGGAGCAGATCGCGAAGGCCGACGAGCAGGTCCGCTACTACCAGAACCTGCTCGTGGAACTCAAGGGCGACTGGGGGCGCGACCCGGCCCTCCGCGCCCTTCTGCGTCGGCTCGAGTAGGGAGACGTCGCGGTGCGCATCGTAGTCGTGGGTGCCGGGGCCATCGGGAGCCTGTTCGGTGCCCTCCTGCAACGCGCCGGCAACGACGTGACGCTCGTCGCCCGCCCCGACCACGTCGCGGCCATCAACCGGGACGGTCTCCAGCTAGAAGGCCAGACGACAGGAACGGTCCGGATTCGTGCCCTGTCGGAGCTGCCGCCTGGTTCCTCCGTGGACCTGGCCCTGCTTACGGTCAAGACGTACGACCTCGAGCGCGCCGCTTCAATCTTGGGGCACGTCGTGACGACTCCGGTCCCCGTCGCCGCGCTGGAGAACGGGCTCGGGGTGGAATCCACCGTCGAGAAGGCCCTCCTGGGAGCCGGGTGGCCCGGGGCCGGGAATTGGATTGTCCGGGGGATCAACTCCGTTCCAGCCACCTTCGTCCGAACCGGCACCGTTCGACACGCGGGCGAAGGCGTGCTGCTCCTCTCCGATTACGGGTCGGGGCATCATGCGGATGGAATGGCGGCGACGTTCCAGGCCGCGGGGATCCCCGTTCGCGTCGAGCCCGACCGCGAGCGGGAGGTGTGGCGGAAAGTACTCGTCAACGCCGCCATCAACCCGGTCACCGCCGACCACAACATCCCCAACGGCCGACTGCTGCTGGACCCGTACCGTGGTCAGGCCCTCCAGCTGCTAGACGAAGCGATCAGCGTCGCGCAAGCGGAAGGGGTCCGGTTCACCGACACCGACGCCCAGCGCGAGCTGTGGCG
>JASHPV010000057.1 GCA_030037875.1 Thermoplasmata archaeon | reverse complement strand
CCGGAGGTAGCGGTAGAGCAGGTAGACGGCCACCAGGACGGCAAAGATGGCGGCGATGACGACGCCGATCTCGGTGTCCAGGGTCCCCGTACTGACCATCCGAAGCGCGTCCCCCAGCCTCCGCCCGGAGGGGCGGGAAGGTTGGCGAAATCTAGCGATGGTCCCCTATTTGAACCGGTACGCCCCGTCCGCGCGCCTTGTCGAGGGCCGGTGAACGGCCAGGGGACGTCCAGCCGGCTCAGAACACGTTCAGTTTGCCCGTGAGGAGCTTCTGCGGGATCGTGTCGATGTTCTCGAACCAGCGGTTCGCGATCGCCTCGGCATCCCGGCGGACCGTCGCCAGCTTGACTCCGTCGGCGGGTAGGATCTGGAGGCTCGCCACCTGGGGCTGGTCGACCGGTTTTCCGATCTGCGACAGGATCCGCACGTGGATCTCCTTGACGTTACCGCCGGCTTCCTTGACGACGTCCTGGGCGATCAGGTTCGAGAGCAGGTTGTAGATCTTCCCGACGTGGTTCACCGGGTTCTTGCCGGCCGCTGCTTCGAGGCTCATCGGCCGGTTCGGAGTGATGAGGCCATTGACCCGGTTCCCGCGTCCGACGGACCCGTCGTCCCCCGCCTCCATCGAGCAACCGGTGACGGTGAGGTAGTACCGCCCGAGCTCGGGGTCATCCGCCGTGTTGACATCGATGTCGACGCTGCGGGTGGTCAGCTTGGTGGCGAGGTCCGCGACCTGGTCGCGGATCGTGTCGCACACCGACTGGTACTCGTCGCCGTCGGCGATTTCCGAACCGACCAGAGCGGCGGCGATCGTGAGCCGGATGTCCTGTCCGTTCCGGCACGCCATCACCTTGACGTCCTCGCCGACGGCGTGGACCTTTTTCTTGAGCTTCGTGGTGATGAAGCGCTCGGTTTCGAGGACGAGCCGCTCGGTATCGGACAAGGGGGCGAAGCCCACGCCGAACGAGGTATCGTTTGCGAGGACCGCTTCCTGCTCGAACACGCCCCGCAGGTCGACCGAGCCCGGACCGATCCGGCAGTCGAACTCGACCTGTTTGACCGGGTCCAGATGCGCGCAGACCGACTTGATGTAGTTCTGAGCGGCATCGATCGCAATCTGGCGGAAGGGGAGCTTCTCCCCATTGACTTCCGTGGTGGCGCGTCCGACCAGCAGGATGTAGATGGGCGCGGTGAGCTTTCCGCCGCCGAACTTCGGCTCCGAAGCTCCGCCCACCACCTGCGTCTCGTCGGTGTTATGATGCAGGATCCGGCCGAACTCGTCCAGATACATCCGGGAAAGTCCCCGACTGACGCTCTCGGAGATTCCGTCGGCGATCGAATCGGGATGGCCGATCCCCTTCCGTTCGACGAGCTCCACAGCCTGATTCTCGATGTGGACGGTCGGGAGCGCTTCGACTACGAGGTTTCGGGCCATCCGTTTCACTCGGGGTCGGCCGTACTCCTAGCGCGCTTAACGGTTGCGACGGCGCTGGCGCTCCCCCGGCGAGACGCCGGCACGCACCGGCGTTGCACGGGGCGAAACTCTCCGTTCGGTCGACGCCGAGCCTCTTTCCTAAGGAACGGACGACGCGACACAGGGCCGGACCGTCAGTCGCGCGAAAAATTTCGCGTGGGAGTAGGAAAGATAGATATTCGTAGGGCCCTTGCGCGCCGTACCCGAGGCCCGGGTAGAAGCGCACGGTGCAGCCTTCCACACACGGGCAAGGCGTCGACGAGCCGGACCGCCCGCCACCTCGCGTCGCAGGGACTCTCCCTTCGACTCCGGTGGCCGACCCCGGCCTCGTTGGCGGCTCGCCCCCCGTCACTCCGTCGATCCCCAGCCCGAGCCCGGTGCCCTCGCCCAGCACGCCGGCGGGGATATTCGATGCGGCGCTGTCCGCTCCTTCCGAACTCTTCCGAGGAAGCCGCGAGATTCTCCAAGATTCGTACGTCCCGTCTCGACTGCCCCATCGGGAGCATCAGATCCGACAGGTCGCCGAGGTCCTCGCCCCGTCGCTCCGGGGCGAAGTACCGTCGAATCTGCTGATCTACGGAAAGATCGGGACCGGGAAGACGGCCGTCGTGAGCCAGGTGCGGTCCGAACTCCTCCGCCGCCCTGAGGCCCGCGGCCGGATCAACTTCATCACGTTCAACTGCGCGAACGTCGACACGCCGTACAGCCTGCTCCAGACAATCGGGAACAACTTCGCCACCAAGGAATCGGACCGGATCCCGACAGGATGGTCCCTCGACCGGGTCCAGGCGTCGATGCGGGACCTGATCGATGGCCGGACCGGCACGCTGATCCTGGTGCTGGACGAGATCGACCGACTTGTGAAGAAGAGCGGCGACGGCGTCCTGTACACGCTGAGCCAGATCAATTCGGAGCTCGAGAAGGGCCGCGTGGTCCTGGTCGGCATTTCGAACGACCTCAAGTTCACCGAGGGACTGGACGCCCGCGTCCGGAGCCGTCTCCACGAGGAGAAGATCCTGTTCCCACCCTACGATGCGCCCCAGCTCCAGGATATCCTGCGGGACCGGGCGAAGGAGGTCTTCCGCGATGGAGTGGTCGAGCCCGGCGTCATCGAGCGGTGCGCCGCCTATGCCGCGCTCGAGAACGGGGACGCGCGGCGCGCCATCTCGCTGCTCCGGCTCGCCGCGGAAACGGCGGAACGCGAGCGGGCGAAGCGCATCACTCCGGACCACGTCGTCAAGGCGAAGAATCGATACGACCTGGACGTGGTGGTCGAGTGCGTTCGGTCGCTCCCGCCCCATTGCAAGATTCTCCTCTACGCGATCCTGCAGGGTTACGAGCGGCGCCGGGGTGGTGTCCTGACAGGAGAGGTCTACGAGGGGTACACCAAACTGTCCCAGAAGCTCGCCCTACCGCCGCTCCATCCGCGGAGCATCTCGAATTACGTCATCGAGCTCGAGAGCCTCGGTCTCATCCAAGCCAACGTCGTCTCCCGGGGCCGGGGGGGACGCACGCGGGAGATCTTCGTCGAGGTCCCCGTGTCCGAGACGATGCGGGCTCTCGAGGATGACGAGCTCCTGAAAGTGCTGGCACGGCCCCGGTTGCTCTCCCAGACGTTGCTCACGAACTTCGACAATCCGAACCGGACCGGCCCGAGCTACGGGTAGGTTTCCCGGGACCGGGGGCGTTCGGCCTTCACACCGGGGGGACCCCATGGCAGTGCACACCGCGCTCTTCGACCTCGACGACACGCTGTTCGACCACCGCCACGCCCGCCGGGCCGCGCTCCAAGCGACGCGGTCCGAACGCAGCGAGTTATCCCGGTACTCGCTGGAACAGCTCGACCGGTCGTACGAACGCTTGCTCCGGGACACTCACCTTCGCGTGATGAACCGCCAACTCGCCCAGGACAAGGGTCGATTCCTCCGCATGTCGGCGTTCCTCTCCGAATTCGGTATCGATGCCACGGGCCGAGAAGTTCGTCGGCTTATCGAGCTTCGACAGGAGGTCTACCGGCGGAACCGTCGCGCCGTTCCGGGGGCGGCGGCTGTGCTGCGGCGCCTGCGGGCGTCGGGCGCGGTGATCGGGGTGGTCACCAATAACCTGCGGTCCGAGCAGGAGGAGAAGCTAGGGGTCACGGGGCTGGAAACCCTCGTGGACCACCTCGTGTGTTCGGAGCAGGCGGGCACCCTCAAGCCGGATCCGATGATCTTTCACATCGCGCTTACGGCGACGGGCGGTAGGCCGGCGACGGCCGTGATGGTCGGCGACCGGTGGGAAGATGATGTGATCGGCGCAGCGCGGGCCGGCATCCGGCCGATATGGTTTCACCGGGATTCCCTCCGGAAGCCCCCGAGACCGCCCGCGGGCGAGCTCCGCAGTTTCCGGCCCGTTGCCCGCGCCGCGAACGTGGTCCTCGGCCGCGGCCGGCGCTCGGAATAGCGGGAAGAGGCTCCTTCAAGACTCGACGACGGCTCGGGACGTTTCCGTCACCGGAACCACGGAAACAACCCGGCGGCGGGCCCTCTCCCGGCGCAGATCGGCGAGCTCCTTGTCGATCTCGCGGAGTTCCTGGGCCACCCGGCGTACCCGGACTCGGGCGATCGCCTCGAGCGTTTCGATTTCCCGGTCAAGCCGCTCGTCGGATCCGCGGAAAGGGGTCATCGCTCCGCCACTATTCGCCGACGTCGATTTGGGCCTTTTGGAGATGATTCGAGAAGTCCACGAAGACCGTCTTGATCTCGGTGAACTCCTCGATGGCCGAGCTGCCCGCCTCGCGGCCCCCGGTCCCCGTATGCTTGGTGCCGCCAAAGGGGAGCTGGACCTCCGCTCCGATCGTCGGGGCGTTGACGTACGTGATGCCGCATTCGAGGTCCTCGACCGCCCGGAAGGCCCGGTTGACGTCGGACGTGTAGATCGAGGAGGAGAGACCGTACTCGACGTCGTTGGCGACCCGCACGGCCTCCTCGTAGCTCGGGACCTTGATCACCGACAGCACCGGCCCGAAGATCTCCTCCTTCGAAATGCGGGTCCCATGGGGCGTTTCGAAAACCGTCGGCTCGATGAAGAACCCCTTGTCGTACGCCCCGCCCGTGAGCTTATTGCCGCCGGTCCGGAGCTTCGCCTCCTTCCGGCCGATGGCGATGTACTCGAGGATCTTTTTCTGCTGGTCCGCGGACGCCACGGGGCCGACGTCGGTCTTCGGGTCGAGTGGGTCGCCCAGCCGCAGACCCGCCACGCGGCGGTCGAGCATCCCGAGGAATTGGTCGTACACCTTCTCGTGGAGGATCAGCCGGCTGGTGGCCGTGCACCGTTGGCCCGCGGTTCCGAAGGCACCGAACAGCAAGCCCTCGAGCGCTAGCGGAAGGTTCGCGTCGTCCATGACGATCATCGGATTCTTCCCGCCCAGCTCGAGGTGAACCGCCTTCAGGTCCTGGGCGCCTCGGACGTTCACGGTCCGGCCGGTGTCGACGCCGCCGGTGAAGGAAACCGCCCGCACGCGCGGGTCGTCGATCAGGGCATTTCCGAGGATCCCACCCGGACCGGTGACCAGATTGAGTACGCCGGGGGGGAGGCCGGCGGCCTCGTAGGCCGTCACGACCTCGGTCGCGCACATGGACGTGTTCGAGGCGGGCTTGAACACCACTGTGTTGCCGCAGATCAGCGCGGCCGCAATCTTCCAGTTCGGGATGGCCGTGGGAAAGTTCCACGGCGTAATGCAGGCGACGACGCCCTTGGGCTGCCGCACGGTGAGGCAGAACTTGTTGCGCAGCTCCGACGGAACGGTCTCGCCGAAGAGGCGGCGTCCCTCGCCGGCCATGTACTCGACGAAATCGATCGCTTCTTGGACGTCGCCTCGGCCCTCAGCGATGACCTTGCCCATCTCCTGAGTGACGACGCGGGCGATCTGTTCCTTGCGCTGCTTCAACACTTGGGACACCTTCAGAAGGATCTCGCCCCGAACCGGCGGGGGCGTTGCCTTCCAGGCGGGATAGGCGGTGAACGCGGCGGTCACGGCGGCGTCGACGTCTTTGGGGGTACCCGAGACGAACGAACCGACCGTGGTACCATCGGTCGGATTGATGGTCGTGAAGCGCGACGCCCCCGGCGGCGAGACCCATTTTCCACCGATGAAGAGACCGACCTCCGGGTACGATGCCATGCCACTCCCTCCGAATCGGCGCGTTCATTTTACCAGGAGCTAAAAGGGTTGGGTCGGGAAGAGGGAGAATCACGGCCGTGCGCGTCATCCTGGGGGCGAAGCTGCTCCCCTCCCCCAGCCTTATTACGCGCCTACCGAGTCGCTTCCCTCGATGCGCGGCGAGCTGGACGCGGAACTCGTTCTGAGCCAACCGTTGCCCGGCGGACGGGCCGCACTCGAGCCGCTTCTCCCCGGCCTGGCCCAGGAGGCAATCGCGCGGAGCCTCGGCAAAGGCGCCGCCGGAGGGTTGAGTTCCTGGAGTCTGGAAGGGGACCGCCTCACGCTTTCGCTCACCGCCGAGAACAGTCGGGCCCATCAGGCGCTTCTCGCCCTCACCCGGCGACTGAAGGAGGAACTAGGCCGTAAGCACAAGATCGGGATTCGGACCGTTCGAGCCACCCGATACAAGCTGTCGTTCAATCTGCCCGAAACCCCCACTGGGCCAATCACCCTGCCCATCCCTCACGAGCTCCGGATCGAGGGGCAGTTGGCCACACTTGAGTTGACCGGGCTAGACGAGGAGGCCCTGCGCGACAACTGGTCCGACCGGGCCGTTTCCGTCGTGGAGGAGAAGGTCCATCGCCAGCACTACCAGGGCAAGGGCGAGTACTGGAAGCTGCTCTCCCAAAGCCCGACGCGCGAGCTCGCCTTCAAGGAAGACCCCACGGAAGCGATGCTCCGCCGGAACTGGCTCAAGAACGGGCCGACGAAGGGAAAGTGGTTCCTCGGTCCCCTTCCCGCCCACCTGCTCCGCACGATGGAGCGGATTGCGGTCGAGGAAGTTCTTCGGCCTCTCCACTTCGAAGAGGTCGTTCAGCCCCACCACGATTCCTTCGAGACGCTTCTCAAGACCGGCCACCTAGAGGGGGTGCCCGGTGAGTTCTACTACGTCACAGAACCCAAGAGTCGAGATCCGGCTGATTGGGAACGTTTTACCGACCTCGTCAAGATCACGCGCCAGGTGCCCGAGGCCGAGCTCGCGAACCTTGTACGGGCTCCCGTCGCGGTCAGCTGCTACGCGCAGTGTCCCACCACATACTGGTGGCTCTCGGGTCGCACCATCGCGGAGGAGATGCTGCCCCTGAAGGTGTTTGACCGGGCGGCGATCTCGA
>JASHPV010000001.1 GCA_030037875.1 Thermoplasmata archaeon | reverse complement strand
CGGGATTGGCCCAGCTGTCGGAGTGGACCCGAGCCTTCCCGGCCCACTTACGGAGCGGGTTCGCCGCCGGGAGGGCCTTGGAGTTCCGATGGCCCCGCGGGGTCGACCGGAGCATCGTGGTTGGGATGGGCGGCTCGGCGATCGGGGCGGACCTCTTGCGCTCTCTCACCGACACCGAGACGGACCTTCTGCTGCGCCCGGTACGCGAGGCAAATCTTCCGCGATGGGTAGGTCCCTCGACCCTGGCGGTGGCGGTGAGCTATTCGGGCGAGACGTGGGAAACCCTCTCGGCCTTCGACGAGGCGGGTCAACGGGGAGCGCCCCGACTGGCGATCAGCTCCGGAGGTCGGCTCGAAGAGCAAGCGCGCTTGGAAGGGGTACCACACCTCGCAGTGCCCGCCGGACTACCTCCTCGAGCGGCCCTCGGGTACCTTTTGGGTGGGCTGCTGGGCCTCTTCGACCCCGCGTTCCCGGCCTCGAACCGGGACCGCCTGGACCGGGCTTCCAAGGTGTTGGTGGCGCGTTCCGCCGACCTCGCCGCCAGGGACAGCCCTCCAGCCCGGCTGGCCCAACGGATCAATGCTCGGTTGCCGTGGATCTGTGCGTCGCGTGACCTCGCCCCGGTCGCACGCCGGTGGTCGACCCAGATCGAAGAGAACGCGAAGCGGCTGGCCCACTGGGACGTTATTCCGGAGAGCATGCACAACGCTCTCGTCGGCTGGGACGCGCTCTCGGAACGGGAGGCCGGACGATACATGTTCATCCGACTCGAAGGGTTGGGGGACGAGGAAGGAGTCCACGAACGGTTCGAGTACCTGGGCTCCCTGTTGGCGCGACGGAAGGTCCCAGCGGCTACGGTACGATTTGACGCGACCGACCGGCTGGAACGCACACTTTCTGCGGTGCAGTGGGGAGATTACCTTAGCCTAGCCATGGCGCAAAAGAGCGGGGTCGATCCTCTCCCCATTGACGCGATCGAGCACATGAAGCGCCGGCTGGAGCTTGATCGGGCCCGCCGGAAGACTGAACGGCCCGTGCGACGGTGAGCTAAAGTCCGCGCGGGGTCCTGCTCTCTCCGTGCCAATAAACCGCAGCGAGTTTGACCGGGGCAAGTCTCCTGACTCTTGGGAAGACGCGATCCAGGGATTCCTGAACTCCCACCCCGCTGAGGCGTTCGACGCTCTCGAAGTCGCCAAAGCGATCGAGTACCCCGTCAATCCGGTACTGGGAGCTCACAGTTTGCACGCCATCCTGCATCGGATGGCCAATCAGGGCAAGATCCAGGAGAAGACCGTGAGAACGGCTCGGCGTTCCGATACGTTCTATGCCTCCATGACCTGAGCCGATTCACGGCCGACTTCCGCTCGTCGCGCATTCGCGGTCTTTGGTCCGGTAATCGTTCGGGTCGTGTCAGCCTCCCAGCGCCCGCTTGCTGTTACCATTTCAGCCCTCGCCCTGGTTCGACTAAACGGCCAAATAGGAGCCAAACTCAGCTCGGGCGGGTGCTGAGGTAGCCTAGCCCGGCCAAGGCGCCAGATTCGAGATCTGGTGGTGCGTATGCATCGCGGGAGTTCAAAGGGACCTCGGGGGAAACCCCGTCGACCGGAAAGTCTCCCCCTCAGCGCTCCTCCCTCTGTCCGGATCCAGTTGGAGGTGGCCCGGGCAGGCCGCTCCGAACGGCATACGGTCGAAGTGCCGGTCGGCACTCCGGTGAGGGCGGTTCTGCGCTCGATCGGTCAGGCGGCGGAAGGCAGCGCCGTTCTTTCCGGCGACCGGCCGGTACCCCTCGACCTTCCATTGGAGAAGAACGGAAGATTCACCGTGATCCCAACGTTCTCCGGCGGCTGAACGTCGTTCCGGACAATCCGGGCGCGAGCGCAGTGATAATACTACCGTGCCGGCATTGGGAAAGCTCAGGATGGAGTCGCCGATAGCATGACCGGGCAGTGCGCCATTTGCGATGGGACCGTTCCCGATACGGCCACCCATTGCGTGACCTGTGGCTTCCCCATGGCCATGTCCGATCTGGCCGCTCGGCTCATCGAGGAATTGCCCGAACTGGAAAGCACGGCCGTGCCTCGTCGAAACGTTCCCGACGGCGCCGCGGCCGTTCGGGCCAAGGAACGGGCCCCAGGGGTCGCGGCACGAGACCCCCAGGTCGAGGTGGTGAATCGGATCGCCCGGGATGTGAGCCACGCCGTGTCCCTTCTGCAGGACCTCGGGGGCGATGGAGGCGACATCGCCAGCGAGCTGGCCCAGGCGGCCTTCACCGAGGCCGAGGGCCGGGTCGGAGAGGTACTCGTACTCCTCCGAGACGCGCAGGGCCGGGTCAGCATCCGTCTCAAGGAGCAGTTCGACGCCCGTCTCAAGCAACTCGAAGAGCGCCAGGCGGCGATGATCACCTCCGGCGTCTCGGTCAACCTCGGATCGGAGATCGACCGGATCCGGACCGATGTCCGGGCGGGGCGGCGCGAGGCTGCGTTGCAACGAATCGACCTGGCGGACCGGAACCTGTCGCGGATGGAGAGCGATTGGCGCGGCCTCCAAGGCTTGCTCCGGCAGATCGAAGCCCTGCGGGAGTCCTCCCGCCTGCTGGAACTGGATGTCTCAGAACCCGACGACTCGATCCGCCAAGTGCGGGTGATCCTGGCCCAACCGGCTCTCGATGTCGGGGCCCTCGACAACGCAGCCGAATTGGCCGCGGAAGCCGTAATGCGTCTCCATGATTCCGTTCCGCTCGCCCTCGAGGAGTACCTCGACCGATTATCGGGCCAAGTCGCCACTTGGCCCACGGCATTCGAGGGCCGCCGACGGGCGGCCGATCTGGAACGCGAGGCGCGAAAGCTGCTCAAGCTGAACCGTCTTGTCGAAGCGACCCAGCGCGCCACGGAGCTGCATCAGTTGATCGTGTCGACCGGCGTCCCGCCGGCGCCCCTCGCCTCCGAGGAAGCTCCTGCGGAGCCGGTGAAGGTCACGGCGTCTATGAGGCCGGTCGAACGCCTCGCGACCTATCCGTCGGAGCGAATCGAACGTCCTCCGCCGGCCCCGTCGGTCCCCGTTCGGGCCCCGACTCCGGCTCCCGCCCCGGCGGCCCCGACGGCGGAAGCCCCCGTCGCCAAACCGGCCGCGCGCCCCGCCGATAGTGTACGGGCCCTCGTGGCGCAGGCCCGTGAGTTGGCGGCACGGATCCAGCTTCTGCCCGGCGACAGCGACCTGGCACGGGCTGCCGCCGTCGAGATTCGGAACGCCACAGAGCTATTACGGGAACGTAAGATGGATGAGGCCGAAAAGACCCTTGCGGAACTGAGGGAACGGCTCGACCAGGCATTGATGCAGAGGAAGAAATGAGCCCGACCCGTCCGACAGGGGCGACCAGCACGGCTCTTGGGGCCCGGGTCAACAGCATCGTTCGGCAAGGAGACTCTCTCGCGGCCGAAGGAATCCCGTACGATTCGGCCACGTTCGTAGCGGAGGTGAAAAACCAGATCGCCAAGCATGACCTCGCGGCCGCGATCACCACGGTCCGGCGAGCCGAGGCCCTTCTCGACAAGACGCTGCGGGACTGGACCTGGCTGAAGGAGCTGCTCTCCCGAGTCGATGAACTCCGTACGCTGGCAGCTCGAAGTGGCGTAGACCTAGAGGTGGTCGACCAACGGATCGGGAACGCGCGCGAGCAGCTCCGGACGCTTCCGCTCGCGGAGGGAGCCCTGGAGAAGGCGGCGGCCAGCGCCTCGCTGGCGCTCGTCGTGCTCAATGACACGCTTCCTAAGTTCTACACCCAGGAGGCCCGGCAGCTGGCCAAATCGATCCACGAGGCGAACGAGCGGGGCGAGGATGTTCGCGAGTCCGGGGTTCGCCTGGCACAGTTACTGCAGTCGCTTCGGGAAGGAAGATTGGCCGACATCGGCCAACGGTTCATTGAGCTCCGTCGGGCCGTCACCCGGATTCCGCGAGCCCCGGCGTTGCCTCCCAAGATGCTCCAGCGCGAGGAGGAGGAGATCCTCCTGGAAGCGCGGAACCTGGCGCGCCGGCTCAACCGGATGAAGTACCGGGCGCGGGACGCTCAGGGCGCCGCGCGGCTGATGAATCAGGTCCGGGCGGCCCTCGCCGAGGACCGGCGCTACGGAAGCCCCGAAGAGGAACTCGAGGAACTATGGGGCGAAGTGGACCGATTGGCCCGCGAACGGACGGACGCCCTAGCGGCGCCGCCCGCCATCCCGTCCATCGAGGAGGCGGAAGCGGACCCCTCGCCGACCGAGCCAGCAGTCAACGTCTCCCCGACCCCTCGGAATCAGCGGCCCCCGGCGTAACGCTTTAATAGCCATCGAAAGTCGTTTATATCCCTTGTCTCGCCGCGGGAGCCACGGCACTGGTCGAGGTCGTGAAGTGGGCGTAGTCACGGCAATCACGCCCTCGGGCCATGTGACCGCCCGTACGGCTGGCGACTGGATACCTCTCGAGGGAACGGGCGTGGTCGATGTTACGGGACGGTTCTCGGGACGGGTCGTCCGAGTGTTCGGACCGGTGGCTCGCCCGTACGTTTCGGTGCGGCCCCGGCGGCCGCCGCGCGACGCGGAAGCGGCGCAGCTGTTAGGCGCGACGCTCGTGGAATGGGAGGGAATGCATGGCACAGCCTGATGAGACAACGGGGAGCGCGACCAAACCAGCCGATCGACCGAGTGACGTGGTCGTGCCGACCCGCTGCTCCAACTGCGGTTCTACCCACCTAACGCGGGATTACGAGCGCGGCGAGCTCGTTTGCGACGAGTGCGGCCTGGTCCTGGAGGAAGGGATGATCGACCAAGGCCCGGAATGGCGGGCCTTCGACGCCGAGCAGGGCGAGAAGCGCACGCGAACCGGGGCCCCCACGACCCTCACGATCCACGACAAGGGGCTTTCCACCGAGATCGGCTGGAAGAATCGGGACCCGTACGGGAAATCGATTCCGACGCGAAACCGGGCCCAGCTGTACCGGCTCCGGAAGTGGCAGCGACGGATCCGCGTATCGAACGCCACCGAACGTAACCTCGCGTTCGCGCTGGCGGAGCTCGACCGGTTGGCGTCGAGCATGGCGCTCCCCCGGAACGTTCGAGAGACGGCCGCGATGATCTACCGAAAGGCAGTGTCGAGGAACCTCATTCGGGGGCGCTCGATCGAGGGCGTCGTGGCAGCCTCGCTGTACGGCAGCTGCCGACAGTGCAACGTACCCCGTACCCTGGACGAGATCGCGAGCAAGTCTCGCATCGGCCGGAAAGAGATCGGCCGAACGTACCGGTTCATGACCCGGGAACTGAAACTCAAGTTGCTCCCAACGCGACCCCAGGACTACATCCAACGATTCTGCTCCGAGCTCAAACTCAAGGGCGAGGTCCAGACGCGGGCCAACGAGATCCTTAAGCTCGCGACGGAACGCGAGCTGACGAGCGGCCGCGGGCCGACCGGCGTCGCCGCGGCGGCGATCTACATCTCCTCGGTCCAATGTGGCGAACGCCGCACGCAGCGCGAGGTCGCCGAGGTGGCCGGCGTAACCGAAGTGACGATCCGGAACCGGTACAAGGAGCTCACCGAGAAGCTCGGCCTGCGCGTGATGCTTTAGGCTCTCTCCCTCTCGCCGGCGGGGACGGGTATGGCGCGGCGACTCGCACTGGGGGTTCTCGCGTCCGGCGAGGGCACGACGTTAGACGCGCTCGCGGAGCAGGCCGCCGGGGGTCACGTTCCGGCCCGCATCGCCCTCGTGCTGTCCGACCGGCCCTATGCTCCGGTGCTCGAGAAGGCGCGCCGTCGCGGCTTGGCCACCGCGGTGCTACCCTTGAAGGGAACGCCTCCCGAGAAGTGGTCCGCCCAGGCCACCCGGATCCTATCGGACGCGGGCGTGGAGCTGGTGGTTCTCGCTGGTTTCCTGTCGATTCTTCCTCCCTCGTTCACGACCGCGTGGGAGGGCCGGGCCATCAACATTCACCCGTCTCTCTTGCCACGCTACGGCGGGAAGGGACTCTACGGTGACAGGGTGCACGCCGCGGTGCTGGCCGCCGGCGACACGGAGACAGGCGCGACGATCCATCTCGTGACGGATGAGGTCGACGGCGGTCCCGTGCTCGTCCAACAGAGGGTGCTGGTCGAACCGACCGACACGCCGGAGAGCCTCCGACTTCGGGTTCAGGCGGCGGAGCGGGTGGCCCTCTATTCCGTGATCGCCCGTTTCGCCACCGGGGAGTGGCCCCTCCCGTACCGGCCCCCCTCGGGGGGGCCTCACTCGCGGCGCTCGGGCACCGACTCGGTGTTCGGGCCGTCCGCCTGAAGCTCCGCGAGCGTCGTCGGGTGCGGTTCGGGCGCCGGCCCGCGCCATATATGTCGGGTCGTTTTCGGAGGAAAGAGCGATCCCGCGCGGGCTCGTCGGACTACGTCCTTCTTGTCGACGGGGGGTCCCGCGTTCCAGCGGCGCACTTCCATCGCCGGGTCGAAGTAGTCGACCTCCCAGACCGGCACCCGACGGACCCCGAGCTCCCTCAGCGCCGCGTACCGATGATGGCCGTTCAGGATCACGCCGTCCCCCGCGGCCACCCAGATCGGCTCCATCACCATCCCCTGGGTCCGGATCTGGTGGACGAGGAGTCTGACGTCGCCTTCCTCCACGCGCTCGTGCGGGTGAAGCGAACTGGGGGCGACCAACCGGAATTCCGGGGCTTGGCTCATGAGGCACCCCGGCGCTCCCAGAGCGCCGTCACCGCCCGTCGCACGAACACCCCGGTCATTCTCTTTCGGTAGTCGGGCGGATAGGCCGTGTTGTGTACGGGCCGCACCGAGGTCTGGACGGCGCTCGCCAGCGTTTGGATTCGGTCCCCGGACAACGTTTCGCCGACGTACTCGCCGGTGATGGACGGAAAGCGACGCGGGTACGTCTCGAGCCCTCCGGCTGCGATGTCGAGATGGGTGAGCCGGTCCCCGTCCCGGTCGAGCGAGACCGCCAGACCAAGTTCCGGAAAATCGAACGAGGGACGGGGACGCAACTTGACGTACGTGCTACGTCGCCGCCGGGCTTCCCGGGGAAGATGGACGGCCACGAGCAGCTCCCCCCGCCGAAGATGGTGGCGCTGGATGCCGTCCCCGTCGGCGGCGTAAAGTTCTTCCAACGGTAGCTGTCGAAGCCCATCGGGTCCGACGATCTCGACGCCGGCGCCCAATACCATCAGCGCCGGGGCCAGATCCCCCGAGAACGTGGCGTAGCAGATCTCCTTCTGGGGGACCACGTGGCAACGGTCCCCGTCCGCTTTCAGGCAAAAACCAAGACTGGCGCGCCAGAAATAGCTCTGGTTGAAGAAGAAGCATCGAGTTTCCACCAGCAGGTTCCCGCCGACGGTTCCGCTCGCTCGGACCAGCGGCGTCGCGACCCCGTGTACCGCCTCGCCCAGCGCGGGGTAGTGCTTCGCGATCTCGGGATCGGCGTCGATGTCAGCCAGTCGAGTCATGGCTCCGATCCGGTCGAGGTCGTGCCCTTGGAGCTCGGGGAT